>CAYTDW010000598.1:0-2591 GCA_964436585.1 uncultured Halioglobus sp.
GTGCACGCCAATGTGCGTATCATCGCGGCCACGCACCAGGACCTGGAGGCACTGGTGCAGCGGGGCGAATTCCGGGAGGACCTGTTCCATCGCCTGAACGTCATCCGCATCCACATACCCAAGCTGTCGGAACGACGGGAGGACATTCCCCGCCTGATGCAATATTTCCTGCAGCGCGCGGCGGAGGAGTTGGGCGGCGACACCAAGATCCTGTTACCGCAAACCCTGGAGTTCCTCTGCGGCCTGGACTGGCCGGGCAATGTCCGCCAGCTGGAAAACACCTGCCGCTGGATCACGGTGATGGCCAGTGGCCGCGAGATACACCTGCGGGACCTGCCGCCGGAGCTCGGCAAGGCCTCCGTGCGGGCCAGCCCCCAGGTCGAGTCCGACTGGCGCGACATGTTATCCCGCTGGGCCCGCAACCAGTTGCTCCAGGGCAAGGAGCAGATCCTGCGGGAGGCCCTGCCCGCATTCGAGCAGGTAATGATCGACGTCGCCCTGCAGCACACCCAGGGCCGCAAACGCGACGCCGCCGAACTGCTGGGCTGGGGTCGCAACACCCTGACCCGCAAGCTGAAGGAACTGCACCTGCCGGACGACTAAGCCGGGGCCGGTGCGCTCAGTGCGTGGCGGGCTCCGCGGCTTTCTGCCCGGCCTGCGCCTGGGCCAGCGCCTGCTGGTACATGGCGTCGAAGTTGATCGGCGCCAGCATGACGGGAGGGAAACCGCTTTTCACACACAGGTTATCGATACACTCGCGGGCGTACGGGAACAGGATATTGGGCGCCGCCGTGGCGACGATGCGGCGCAGGTCATCCGCGCCGAAACCGGTAATGAAGAAGATCCCGGCCTGCTGCACCTCGATCAGGAAGGCGGTTTCGCCCTCGACCTTGGCGGTAATGGTGATGGTGAGGACCACCTCGTAGTTGCCGCCCTCATCGATCCTCTCGCTCTTGGTACCCAGGTCAACACTGACCTGCGGCTGCCACTGTTTTTTGAACACTGCCGGCGCCGCGGGGGATTCCAGGGAGATGTCCTTGGTGTAGATGCGCTGCAACGCGAACTGTTGTTGCGCCTGTGCCTGGCTGCCTGCTGCTTGTTCCTCGGCCATCGAGCCGTCCTCCGTTGGGTGGGGTAAATGTCGCGGCGCTCAGGGCGCCGTTGAAAGTAACTGGTCGAGCCGGCCCTGCCGCTCCAGCAGGGCGATATCGTCATAGCCGCCCACATGCTGTTCGCCGATCCAGATCTGCGGCACCGTATACCTGCCGCTGCGCTCGATCATCTGTGCGCGCAATTCGGGCCTCCCGTCCACGCCGATATCGGCGTAGCTGACTCCCTTGCCCTCCAGCAGCGCCCGGGCGCGCATGCAGTAGGGGCAGAACCGGGTCGAGTACATGACAACCTGGGCACTCATGGCGACTCAGGACTTGCTGGTGACGGGCAACTGCAGGTTGCTCCATTCCATCATGCCGCCGGTCATCCGGTAGACCCGGGTGAAGCCCGCCGCCTTGAGCTGCTTGCTGGCCGCGCCGGACTGCTGGCCCATCTTGCACACCAGCACGACCGGCTTGTCCTTGTATTTCGCCAGCTCCGCCAGTCGCTCCTCCAGCTTGGCCGAGGGAATATGCAGGGTGTCGATAATATGTCCCTGGCGGTAATCAGCGTTGTCCCGCAGGTCCACAAACACGCCCTGCTCGCTGTTGATCAGGTTGATCGCCTGCTGCGGCGTGACCGACGGGCCGGCTTTGCGGGTCTCGTGCCATACCAGCATGCCGACAACCACCAGCAGGGCCAGTACCAGGATCCACTCTTGGGCCAGAAACTCCAGAAATAACGCCATAACGAAGCAATCGATGTCCTGGTGACACTTTGGGTTAGTAACAAAGGGTTAGTAACAAAAAAGCGCCGGTTGCGAGGGCCTGCCCGCTTGCGCGTCAGGTTGCTCAAAAAGGCCGCAAGTATACCCGCTGGCGCCGGGCGCAACCAGCCCCGCAGTTGAGCCCGAATCGACTGTTGCCGCACGCCGGGCGCGGCGTTCTGGACTGCATGGTTCAGTCATGCCCCAGCTGCCGGTAGCAGCGCTTTGCACACCAGCCCGATCAGCGCGCAGGCTGCGATTACCTGAATCACATTGCGCTTGAAACGGAATAGCGCGATGGCGGCGCCCACCGCGATCAGTGCGGATGCCCAGTCGAAGGTGCCGGCAAACCCTGAGGGCCACAGGACGTGGTAGCCAAAAAACAGGGCCAGATTCAGGATGACGCCCACCACGGCGGCGGTGATGGCCGTCAGCGGGGCGGTGAATGTAAGGTCGCCGTGGGTGGATTCCACCAGCGGGCCGCCGGCGAGGATAAACAGGAAAGAAGGCAGAAATGTGAACCAGGTGACCAGGCTGGCCGCCACCGCGCCGGCCAGGAACGCCATGTCGGGGCCGAATACCTGTTGCACATAGGCGCCGACAAAGCCGACGAAGGCGACCACCATGATCAGCGGACCCGGCGTGGTTTCGCCCAGCGCCAGGCCGTCGATCATCTGCGTCGGGGTCAGCCATTGGTAGTGGCCCACTGCGCCCTGGTACACATAAGGCAGTA
>CAYTDW010000599.1:0-2578 GCA_964436585.1 uncultured Halioglobus sp.
ACCAGGAAAACCTGGACAGCTTGCGGCGCATGCTGCCGGCGCCCCTGCTGGGGGAGGTGCCGGCCCTGCTGCCTTTTGATGTAGAACGGGCCTCCAGGAGTCTTACTTTGGAACGCCTGCTGAGTTAGTGAGCACTCACAACGGAAAAGCTTGATCCAGGTCTATATAGCTGTTTTCTGACCCGGCTTGTCCGCTCCCGGCCAAAAATATATTTGACTGCTCGCGAGAAAAGCCCAGAATGTGGGCGCTGAACACATGGCTCTCACCGCGCGCTATTGCGCAACCTGGTGAGAGCAAGGCCAACCGAGAGGTAATTAGCATGCCAGCTTACAAGGCGCCCCTGCGCGATATCAGCTTCGTTATGAATGAGTTGCTCGAATCGGAGAAACTCTACCAGACGCTTCCCGGCTACGAGGATGCCACCGCGGACCTCATGGGCGCGATCATCGAGGAGGGCGCGAAATTCGCCGAGAACGTGCTGTCCCCCCTCAACCAGAGCGGTGACGAGGAAGGCTGCCACTGGAGTGAGGCGGGCGTGACCACCCCGAAGGGATTCGCCGCGGCCTATCAGCAGTACGTGGAAAACGGTTGGCCGTCATTGAGCGCGAGCGCGGCGGTCGGCGGCCAGGGCATGCCCAATCTGCTTGGCATCGTCATCAACGAATTGGCGGGCAGCGCGAACTGGTCCTGGCTGATGTACCCCGGCCTGAGCCACGGCGCGGTGAAGACCATCGAAGAGCACGGCGACGAGGAGCAGAAAAGGAAGTACCTGACCCGGCTGGTTGAAGGCGCGTGGACCGGCACCATGTGCCTGACCGAGTCCCATTGCGGCAGCGACCTCGGCCTGCTGCGTACCAAGGCAGAACCCCGGGCCGATGGCAGCTATGCCATAACGGGCACCAAGATATTCATCAGCGCCGGCGAGCACGACATGGCGGAGAACATTGTGCATATCGTGCTGGCGCGCCTGCCGGATGCGCCCCAGGGCACCAAGGGCATTTCCCTGTTCATCGTACCCAAGTTCAAGGTCAATGATGACGGCAGCCTGGGCGAACGCAACGCCGTCAATTGCGCATCGATCGAGAAGAAGATGGGCATCAAGGCCTCGGCCACCTGCGTGATGAACTTTGATGGCGCGACCGGCTACCTCATCGGGCCGCCCAACAAGGGCCTGAACTGCATGTTCACCTTTATGAACACCGCCCGTATCGGCACTGCCATCCAGGGCCTTGCCCATGCCCAGCTGTCCTATACCGGCGCCCTCACCTATGCGCGGGAGCGCCTGGCGATGCGCAGCCTGACCGGGCCCAAGAACGAGAAAGGGCCGGCGGACCCCATCATTGTCCACCCCGATGTGCGCCGCATGCTGCTCACCCAGAAGGCCTTTACCGAGGGCGGTCGCGCCTTTATCTATTTCCTGGCGCAGCAGGGCGACGTGGTTGAAGGTGGTGACAAGGAGCGCTCGAAAGCCGCGGACGATCTGATGGCCCTGCTCACGCCCATCGCCAAGGCGTTCGTCACCGAGACCGGCTTCGAGGCTGCCAACCTGGGTGTCCAGATCTACGGCGGTCACGGGTTTATCAGGGAGTGGGGGATGGAGCAGATAGTGCGCGATGCGCGCATCTCAATGCTCTACGAGGGCACAACCGGCATCCAGGCGCTGGACCTGCTTGGCCGCAAGGTCATTGGCAGCGGCGGCAAGCTGCTGCTGGGCTTCACCGCGCTGATCGACGAGTTTTGTGCCGCCAACAATGGCCCGGAGGATGCGGAGTTCGTCAGCGTGCTCAAGGCCTACAAGGACGAGTGGCTGGCGCTGTCGATGAAAATCGGCGAATCCGCCATGAAAAATCCCGATGAGGCCGGCGCCGCTGCCGTGGATTACATGATGTACAGCGGGTATGTCTGCCTGGCGTACTTCTGGGCGCGGATGGCGGTTCTGGCCCGCCACAGGATCGCCGAGGCGGACGGGGATGTTTCGTTCTACGAGGCCAAGGTGATGACGGCCCGGTTCTACTTCGACCGGCTGCTGCCGCGCACCCTGTCGCACAAGAATATGATCCTCTCCGGTGCCGACAACCTGATGCAGATGCCTGTAGAGATGTTTGCGCTGTAAAAAACGAGTTGCTGCTCGGGAACCCCCCTCACAGGGTGACTTTCCCGCCTTGAGGGGAGAGAATACGCAAAGCGGTTCTCTCCCCATTTTTATGCGGCCGGCGAAGCCGGCGGCGAAGAAGAAATTGACCATGCCCGACCCAGAAGACAAGAGCTACCAGAATCGGCTGCATCCCGAGGACCAGGCGCGGGTGGATGAATTCATCAAACGCGGCGTCAATGCGGTTGAGCGCAAGCCCTTCCGGCCCATGCGCCTGCTGTTGATCCTGATTGCGATCGTGACCGGCCTGAGTATCTTCAGCCAGTTCCTCGCCCGCTGGGCGGGTATCTACTAGGCGCCGCCAGCCAAACGCATTGCCGGGGGCATTGGTTCCGGCGATCTGTTTTGGTATAGTGGCGCCCCTTGAATTATCGGTGTGTGGCGCAGTCTGGTAGCGCACTTCCTTCGGGAGGAAGGGGTCGGAGG
>CAYTDW010000600.1:0-2575 GCA_964436585.1 uncultured Halioglobus sp.
GCCTGGAATGGGTGCAACCGCCTGCGCCAGTCCATTCAACAGGGCCGCGACGAGTGTCAGGCTGGTAGCGCGGGCTGCGGTGCGCGCACGCCTGTCAGCGACACCCAGCAACAGGCCGAAGACCAGCGTGGTGGTGGCGATGACCGGCAGGCTGCGCAGTGAGGTTTCAATAAAATCCCCGGCCACATAGCCGACGATAATCACCGGCAAGGTGGCCACCGCCAGGTACCAGACCAGGCGACTGTCGTCGTTGGCCGGGGCACCGGCCAGCGCGCCGAACCAGCTGCCGGCCATGCGGATGAGATCGGCGCGATAGTACAGCACCACCGCCGCCAGGGTACCGACATGGACCGCGACGTCAAAGGCCAGGCCCTGGTCCGGCCAGCCCAGCACCAGCGAGGGAATGACCAGGTGAGCCGAACTTGATATCGGCAGGAATTCGACGAAGCCCTGCAGCAGGGCGAGCACTACTGCCTGAAAGGTATCAATCATGATGTCTTGCCCTGCTCAGCCAGTTTTTTCCAGTTGATTTCGTCGCGCACGTAAACCGGCTGTACCTGTTGCGGCTGCTGCACCTCGCCCCGCGCGAGCCTGGCCAGCGCGAGCGGCACCAGGTCACGCGCCGATGGCAGCAGCTCGGGGGCAAGGGACAGCACCCGCAAACGGACGTCGGCGGGAAGTTCACTGGCAAAGTGGCAGCCGCTGCCCACCCCATGCAGTCCGGCTGCCGAGGCATCCACTGCCACACCGGCGACCGGGCAGGCCCTGGGACCCTCCCGCAGCACAGCCAGCCCCTGCTCGAACTCGCACAGGCCGTAATACACCTCGTTGATGCGGGCATCGAGCATACTCAGTACCGTTGCGCCGGCATCCACCCGCCCCAGGCGCAAGGCGGTCTGGGCCTGCAGGACCAGGGTTGATATTCCAATCGCCGGCAGGCCGCTGGTAAACGCCAGCCCCTGCACCGCGCTGGCGCCAATGCGCAAGCCGGTGAAGGACCCCGGCCCGCAACTGTAGGCTATGGCCTCGACGCCGTGCTGTCGCAGCTGGCCGCCGGGGAGCAGCGCCTGCAACATGCCGAACAGGCGCTGGCTGTGCTGGCGCGGTGTCACCTCGTACAGCTCGCGGTACTCTCCCTTGAGGTACACGGCAACCGAGCAGGCCTCGGTCGCGGTATCGATTGCCAGAATGCCAGCCATTTGTTTTCCCGGAATGCGGTGCGACCCACGCCGGTTTATCATGTGCCGGCAGGTAAAAGCGGATTATCCCACAGGCAAGGACCGCTAAGCACTAGCGGCCTTGAGTGCAGGCGAGAGACCGGAAGGAAAACAATGGCTAATCACAGGCAAGCTACTGGACTCATTCTCGCCGGCGGTGCGGGACGGCGTGTGGGCGGCAGGGACAAGGGATTGCTGATCTGGCGGGGCCAGGCACTGGCAACCCATGTTGCGCAGCGCTTACGCCCCCAGGTCGGGCGCCTGGTGATCAGCTGCAATCGCAACGAGCCGTTCTACGCCACCCTGGGGGACGCCATCGTTATCGACAACCGAAGCGATTTCCAGGGACCGCTGGCGGGACTCGAGGCGGCCGCGCCCGATATAGGCAGCGAGTTCCTGGTGATCGCGCCCTGCGACATGCCGCTGCTGCCCCCGGATCTCGCCGCGCGCCTGCTCGGGGCGCTGGAACCGGGTGCCAGCGACATCAGTTACGCCCACGATGGTGTGCGCGAACAGTACCTGTGCGCGGCTATCCGCGTGGCGATCCTGCCCAGCCTGCGCGGCTTCCTGGACGAGGGGTCAAGGGCGGTACGGCACTGGTATGCCCGGCACCGCTACTGCAGCGTCGACTTCGCCGACCAGCCCGGGGCTTTCGAGAATTACAACAGCCTGGAGTGAAAGGAAAAAGCCCGCCGGGATCGCTCCGGGCGGGCTTTTGTGAGATCAGGCCAGCCGCCTACTTCCTGGCGGCGGGTTTGGCTTTACGCGCAGCCGGTTTCTTTTTGGGAGCGGCTTTTTTCTTCGGAGCGGCTGTTGCCTTCTTTACCGCTTTCTTCGTTGCCGCTACTTTTCTGGTTGCCGCTTTTTTCGTAGCTGCTACTTTCTTGGTTGCCGACTTCTTCGTTGCCGCAACCTTCTTCTTTGCCGCCGCTACCTTGGCTTTCACCTGGGCGGGCGCCTTATCCAACGCCTTTTTCGCCCGGCTCTCGAGGCTCTCCAGCTGTTTCTTTATTTCCTTTCCCTTTTTGGTCGCCTGCTTCTGGGCGGCCTTGGCCTTGGACTTCAGCGTGCGCTCGGCGCCCTTGGCCTGTTTGGTAATTTCCTTTTCCAGCTTTTGCTCCTTGGCCGCAATTTCCTTCGCCTTGTGCCTGGCGGAGTCCACGAGTTCGTCTATCTGATCCTGAGCCTTATGCAGGACTTCGCTGAAAAAACTGCCCTTCGCCGGCTTTGCGGCAGCTGCCTTTTTCTTCGCTGTAGCCATCTCACTTCTCTCCAAAGGTGGTTGACGTCAACCGTCGGACTGAAAATAGCAACAAAAACGGATTCGTACAACAGGGCGCCGGCTCCAACCGGCTTGC
>CAYTDW010000601.1:0-2570 GCA_964436585.1 uncultured Halioglobus sp.
AGCGCCTCGGAGCCGCCGCGCAGGATGGTGGCGTTGCCGGACTTGAGGCAGAGGCTCGCCGCCTCGACGGTGACGTTGGGGCGGGACTCGTAGATGATGCCGATCACCCCCAGCGGTACCCGCATCCGCCCGACCTGGATCCCGCTGGGCATGGTGTTCATATTGCTGATAGCGCCGACAGGGTCCGGCAGGCTCACCACCTGGCGCAGCCCCTCCAGCATGGCGTCGATACGCGCGGGTGTGAGTTCGAGGCGGTCCATGAGCGGCGCGGCCAGGCCATTGGACGCACCCCGCGCCAGATCCTCGGCATTGGCCTGTGCCAACTGTGGCCGGGCGCGGTCCAGCGCTTCCAGAGTCGCCAGCAGAGCCCTGTTGCGGGTGGCGGTGCTGGACGCGGCGACCCTGCGCGAGGCCGCGCGGGCCGCCCGGCCGAGATCCGCCATGTATTGCTCTACATCCATTGACCATGCCCTGCCACTGGCAAAAGCGGGCATTATACCCGAAGCCCCGCGGCCGTGTGCTAAGCTCGATGGGGAAATGACCGGGTTGGAATACCATGCCGAAAGCCATTGAGCTCGAGTTCTTCTACGACTGTTCCAGCCCCTGGACCTACTTCGCCTTCACCCGGATCATTCCCCTGATGGCGCAGCTGGGGCTGCCAATCAACTGGCGCCCCATGCTGGTGGGGGGCGTGTTCAACGCGGTCAACAAGGAGATCTACGGCAGCCGCGAAGCCCTGTTCACCAACCCCGACCAGCGGCGGCGCCTCGACTATTACCTCAAGGATATGGCCGACTGGGCGGACCTGTGCGGGGTCAGGGTGGTCATCCCGCCGGGGCATCCCATCAGCAGCGTCCGGGCCATGCGCGGCGCCTTCCACGCCCGGGACCAGGATCTGCTGGTGCCCTACTCCCGGGCCGTATTCGCCGCCTACTGGGGCGGGGTCGCGCCCGAAATCTCCAGCGATACTGTGTTGCTGGCCATCTGCCGGGAGGTTGGGCTGGAGCCGCAGGGCTTCCTCGAAGCCATCGCCAGCGAGGCCTGCAAGGACCAGCTGCGCCGCAACACGGACGAGCTGATCGCGCGTGGCGGCTTCGGCTCACCCACCATCTTCATCAACGGCGAGGATATGTACTTCGGCAATGACCGCCTGCCGCTGGTGGAATACCGGCTCCGGCAGCTGCTGGCGGCGCCGCAGGATTGAGGGCACTCCCTCCTTTAGAGGAAAGACCGGCTCCAAATCGAGTATCGCTTGGAGCCTACATGCTCAGGAATAGCCCACGTTTACGTTAACGTAAATGTTAGCTATACTTCGCCCCTCCGCAACTGACGAGACAGGGACCTGCGCAAGGTGACGGGCAAGGCGTACAGCATTTCCGATCTGGCCCGTGAGTTCGGGGTAACCACCCGGACGATCCGCTTCTACGAAGAAAAAGGCCTCGTCACCCCCCTGCGGCAGGGCCAGAAGCGGCTCTACTCCGGCGCCGACAGGGTCCGTATCAAATTGATCCTGCG
Source organism: uncultured Halioglobus sp. (assembly GCA_964436585.1). Taxonomy (GTDB): domain Bacteria; phylum Pseudomonadota; class Gammaproteobacteria; order Pseudomonadales; family Halieaceae; genus JARRPM01. The sequence goes on from CAYTDW010000601.1 coordinate 1,516, forward strand.
CGGCAAGCGCATCGGCATGACCCTGCAGGAGTGCGTCGAATTTATCGACATGTACGACCCGGAACACAACAACGCCGAGCAGCTGCGATCGCTGATCGAGGACGTCAGGGGCCGGCGCGAGCGCCTGCTGCAACAGAAAAAAGATATCGATGACATGCTGGCGGGCCTGGATGAAGTACAGGCCCTGTGCGAGGCGTCCCTGGCCGACAGCCGGGGCGGAACAGCCACTCCAGACCCTCACAAGCCCTGATCGGCCCCAGTCACCAGACCCGATAACCGGAACCGAAAACCAGAACCGAAAACCAGAGACAGGAAGCGCTGATGAATACCGGATACCCCACCCTCAACTTTGGCCTCGGCGAAGAGCTGGACATGCTGCGCGACGCGGTCCACCAGATGTGCCAGAAAGAGATTGCGCCGCGCGCGGCCCGGATCGACCGCGACAACCAGTTTCCGGCTGACCTGTGGCGTAAATTCGGCGATATGGGCCTGCTGGGGATTACCGTGGCCGAGGAGTACGGCGGCAGCAACATGGGCTACCTGGCCCACACCATCGTGATGGAGGAGATCAGCCGGGCCTCCGCGTCGGTGGGACTGTCCTACGGCGCCATGTCCAACCTGTGCATCAACCAGATCAGCAAGAATGGCAGTGCGGCGCAGAAACAGCAGTACCTGCCGAAATTGTGCAGCGGCGAGCAGGTGGGCGCCCTCGGCATGTCCGAGGCCAACGCCGGCTCCGACGTGGTCAGCATGAAGCTCAACGCCCGCAGGGAGGGTGACCGTTACATCCTCAACGGCACCAAGATGTGGATTACCAACGGACCCGATGCGGATGTTTACGTGATCTACGCCAAAACCGACCCGGCAGCCGGTTCCAAAGGGATCACCGCTTTTATCGTCGAGCGGGACTACCCCGGTTTCTCCCGCTCGCCCAAGCTCGACAAGCTGGGCATGCGCGGCTCCAACACCTGCGAACTGGTGTTCGAGAACGTGGCGGTGCCGGCGGAGACTGTCATGCGCAATGAGGGCGACGGCGTGAGGATCCTGATGTCGGG
>CAYTDW010000602.1:0-2566 GCA_964436585.1 uncultured Halioglobus sp.
AGCGGGTTGGCCTTGCCCTGCCCGGCGATATCCGGCGCCGTGCCGTGACAGGGTTCATACATGCCGCGCCCGGCCTGGTCGAGGGAGGCCGAGGGCAGCATGCCGATCGAGCCGGTGAGCATAGCGGCGGCATCCGAGAGGATGTCCCCGAACATATTGCCCGTGACGATCACATCGAACTGCTTCGGCGCGCGCAGCAACTGCATGGCGGCGTTATCCACATACATATGGCTCAGCTCGACGTCGGGGTACTCGGTTGCGATCTCGTTCATGACCTCGCGCCAGAGCATCGTGACCTCCAGCACATTGGCCTTGTCGACGGAGCAGAGGCGGCGATTGCGTTTGCGCGCCAGCTCGAAAGCGAGGCGCCCGATCCGGCGGATTTCCGACTCGCGGTAGACGTAGGTATTGAAGCCCTCGCGCTCGCCGTTTTCCAGCACCCGGATACCGCGCGGCTCACCGAAATAAATACCGCCGGTCAATTCCCTGACAATAAGGATGTCCAGCCCGGAGACGACTTCAGGCCTGAGGCTGGAAGCGTCCGCCAGTTGGGGGTAGAGAATGGCCGGGCGCAGGTTGCCGAACAGTTTCAGTTCCGAGCGGATTCCAAGCAGGCCGCGCTCCGGACGCAAGTGCCGTTCCACCCCATCCCACTTCGGGCCGCCCACGGCACCCAGCAGGATCGCATCGACCGACCGCGCCCGCTCCAGGGTTTCCGGAGGCAGCGGCACGCCGGTCGCGTCTATGGCGGCGCCGCCCAACAGCCCGTACTCCAGCTCGAGCTCGAGCGCGAACCGGCTATTCACCTCCTGCAGTACCTTGACGGCCTCCGCCATGATTTCCGGGCCGATATAATCCCCCGGCAATACCAGTATTTTCCTTGCCATGGTGCCAGTCTCTCCTCTTAGCTGATGGCGTCGAACAGCCAGGGCGAGCGGGCCCGGGCAACCTGCTCGTAGGCGCGGATTGCGTCACCCTGTTCCAGGGTCAGGCCGATATCATCCAGCCCCTTCAGCAGGCAGTGGCGGCGGAAATCATCTACCTCGAATGCGTACACCTGGCCAGAGGGTGTGGTGACCTGCTGCGCCTGCAGGTCCACCGTCAGCGCGTAACCCTCGGTGGCATACAGCTGCTCGAACAGGGTATCGACGATTGCCGCATCCAGCACGATCGGCAGAATCCCGTTCTTGAAGCAGTTGTTGTAGAAGATGTCGGCAAAGCTGGGGGCGATGATGCAGCGGAAGCCGTAGTCCTCGAGGGCCCAGGGTGCATGCTCGCGGCTGGAGCCGCAGCCGAAGTTTTCCCGGGCCAGGAGGATGCCGGCACCGCGGTAGCGCGCCTGGTTAAGCGGGAAAGCGGGGTTGAGCGGCCGGCTGCTGCAGTCCTGGCCGGGATAGCCCTCATCCAGGTAGCGCAGCTCATCGAACAGGTGGGGGCCAAAGCCGCTGCGCCTGATCGATTTCAGGAACTGCTTGGGAATGATCAGGTCGGTATCCACATTGGCCCGGTCCATCGGCGCAACCTGGCACCGCTCCGTAACAAAACTTTTCATAAGCTGCTCCCGTTACCAGTTACGCACATCGACAAAGTGGCCCGCGATCGCTGCGGCCGCTGCCATCGCCGGGCTGACCAGGTGGGTCCTGCCGCCGAAACCCTGGCGGCCCTCGAAATTGCGGTTGGAGGTGGAGGCGCAATGCTCACCCGGCCCGAGTTTGTCCGCATTCATCGCCAGGCACATGGAACAACCGGGCTCGCGCCATTCCATGCCGGCGGCCAGGAACACCTGGTCCAGCCCCTCTGCCTCTGCCTGCCTTTTGACCTCGCCGGAGCCGGGCACCACCAGGGCCTGCTTGATGGAGCTCGCCACCCGCCTGCCCTTTACCACCGCGGCCGCGGCGCGCAGGTCCTCGATCCTCGAGTTGGTACAGGACCCGATGAAGACCCGGTCCGGCCTGATGGCCGTCACGGCCATACCCGCCTGCAGGCCCATGTATTCGAGGGCACGCTCCACCGCCTTGCGCCGGGTGGGGTTGTCGATCCGGGCAGGGTCCGGCAGGTGACCGTCAACCGGCAGCACCATTTCCGGGGAAGTACCCCAGGTGACCTGCGGCCTGATCTCCTCGCCGCGCAGTTCCACTACCTGGTCGAAGTGGGCGTCGGGGTCACTGTGCAGATCCCGCCAGGCAGCGACCGCCTGCTCCCACAGGGCGCCTTTGGGCGCATAGGTCCGGCCCTTGACGTAGGCCAGGGTGGTGTCATCCACCGCCACCATGCCCATGCGCGCCCCGGCCTCGATGGACATATTGCACATGGTCATACGGCCCTCCATGCTCATGGCGCGCACGACCTCACCGCCAAACTCGATGGCGTAGCCGGTGCCGCCGGCGGTGCCGATCCTGCCGATGACCGCCAGCACCACGTCCTTGGCCGTCACCCCGGTCTGCAGGGCGCCGTCGATGCGCACCAGCATATTCTTCATTTTCTGCTGGATCAGGCACTGGGTGGCCAGCACGTGCTCCACCTCGGAGGTGCCGATGCCGTGGGCCAGGGCGCCGAGGGCGCCGTG
>CAYTDW010000603.1:0-2565 GCA_964436585.1 uncultured Halioglobus sp.
GGGCCTACTACGAGCTGGGCTGGGGCGGCTGGTGGTTCTGGGACCCGGTGGAAAATGCGTCCTTCATGCCCTGGCTGGTGGGCACCGCGCTGCTGCATTCCCTGGCGGCGACGGAGAAACGCGGCCTGTTCAAAAGCTGGACGGTGCTGCTGGCCATCTTCGCGTTTTCCCTGAGCCTGCTCGGCACCTTCCTGGTGCGCTCCGGGGTGCTGACCTCGGTGCACGCCTTCGCCACCGACCCGGCCCGGGGCCTGTACATCCTGGTCTTCCTGGCGCTGGTGGTGGGGGGTTCCCTGACCCTGTACGCCCTGCGGGCACCCGCTGTGGCCAGCCGGGTGAGTTTTGACTGGGTATCGCGCGAATCCCTGATCCTGTGCAACAATGTGGTGTTCCTGGTCGCCGCTATCACCGTGCTGTTCGGCACCCTGTTTCCCCTGATCATGGACGCCCTCGGCGCCGGCAAGTATTCGGTGGGGCCGCCGTATTTCAACGCGGTATTCGTTCCCCTGATGGCGCTGCTGGTGCCCTTTATGGGGGTGGGGCCTGTCGCGCGCTGGAAGAAGGACTCGGTGCGCCGCTGGCAGGCCGAGCTGGCGGTTCCCGCCATCGTCGCCGTCCTGTGCGGCCTGACCCTGCCGCTGCTGAATGCCGACTACAACCTGTGGGTAGCACTGGCAGTGGCGCTGTCCGCCTGGCTGGTGCTTGGCCTGCTGCGGGACCTGTGGTATCGGGTGCGCGGCGCCGCCACAGTGGCCGGGGGCCTGCGCCGTATTACGCCCAGTTACTGGGGCATGCTCGTGGCACACCTGGGTTTCGCCGCCTGCGTCACCGGGGTGGTGGCAACCAGCCAGTTCAGTGTCGAGCACGACCTGAAAATGGCCCCGGGGGATGTCGATAGCATCGCCGGCTACCAGTTCCGCTTTGTCGAACTCGTGAGCGTGCGCGGACCCAATTTTGTCGCCGACGAGGCGCGCATCGAAGTGAGCCGGGATGGCCGCCTGGTGGCGAACCTGGCGCCGCAGAAGCGGCGCTACCTCGCCAGCGGCCAGGTAATGACCGAAGCGGATATCGACCCGGGCCTGTTGCGCGATATCTACGTCGCCATGGGTGAACCGGTGGGGCAGGAGGGTGCCTGGGCGGTGCGCCTGCACTACAAGCCCATGGTGCGGTGGATGTGGCTGGGGGCGATCCTGATGGCCCTGGGCGCTTTCACCACCGTGCTCGACAAGCGCTACCGGCGGGTGCGGGCTCCGGCCCTGGCAGCGACCGCCAGCGGGGCCGTCCGTGGCGCCTAGGCTGAAACTGTTCCTGCCGCTGATCCTGTTCGCAGGCATGGCCGCGTTCCTGTTCCGCGGCCTGTCGCTGGATCCCCAGGCGCTGCCCTCGGCGCTGATTGACCAGCCCCTGCCCGAGTTCACCCTGCCGGCATTGGGGGAGGAGCGCACCCTCAGCCGCGCGGAGATCATCGGCGCGGTGGCGCTGCTCAACGTGTGGGCCACCTGGTGTCCATCCTGTCGCGTGGAGCACCCCTACCTGGTGCAGCTGGCCGCCAGCGGCGTGCCGATCTATGGGCTCAACTACAAGGACGAGGATGCCGCCGCCCAACGCTGGCTGGCGGAACTTGGCAACCCGTACCGCGCCAGCATTGTCGACCGCGAGGGCAGCCTCGGCGTCGACCTCGGGGTCTACGGTGCGCCGGAAACCTACCTGCTGGATGCGCAGGGGGTGATTCGCTACCGCCATGTCGGGGTAGTGGATGAGCGGGTATGGCAGACCGTTCTGCAACCGATGTACCAGCAATTGTCCGCGCAGGACGACGGGTGAAGGCCTGGCCGCGCCCGGCACTGCTCGTGCTCGCGCTGGTCCTGGCAGCGGGCCCTGCGTTTGCGGTGATTGAAACCTATGAGTTCAGCAGCCCTGAACTGGAGCAGCGCTACCAGTTGTTGAGCGCCGAGTTGCGCTGCCCCAAGTGCCAGAACCAGAACATCGCCGACTCGAATGCACCGATCGCCCAGGACCTGCGCAAGCTGCTCTACCAGCAGCTCGAGGCGGGAGCGGGGGACGAGGAAATCCTCGACTACATGGTGGCGCGTTACGGCGAGTTCGTGCGCTACCGGCCGCGCTTTGACGGCGCCACGGCGTTACTGTGGCTGGCGCCGATCCTGTTGCTGCTACTGGGAATAATGGTCGCGGTGCTTACCCTGCGGGGCCGGCGCGGAAGTTCGGCCGGAGCCGCCGCCCTCGATGCCGACGACGAGCAGCGCCTGCGGGAACTCCTCACCCGGTCGGAGCAAGAGTCTTGACCTTATTCATAGTGGCCTGTGCGGTCCTGGTACTGCTCAGCGGGGTGTTCTATCTCAGGCCCGGGCAGCGTCCCGGCGGGGTCGATGCGGACCTGGAACGCGCCAATATCGAGTGGTACCGGCTGCGCCAGGCGGAGCTGGCGCGGGAGGGCGCCGACAGCCTTCAGGATGACGCCCGCCTGCGCCTGCTCGAGGATGAGCAGCAGGCCCGCAGCCTGGCGGCGCCGGTTGCCGGGCGCCAGTCATTCCCGCTGTGGGTGTT
>CAYTDW010000604.1:0-2553 GCA_964436585.1 uncultured Halioglobus sp.
GTAATTATCGCGATCGGCTGGCTGGCCAGCGTCATCTGCCTGAGTGGCTGCGCAGGCGGTTCTGCCGGCGCAGACGAGGTCAGCGCTGAACCGCGCAAGCAACTGCCTGGCACACTGATCATTGTCGGCGACAGTATCATGGCGGGTTGTGCCGAGTCGGAAGACCAGGCTTGTACAGACTACAGCAGGACGACTGCCCATCTCGTAGCGCTGCACGGGGTGCGCGTTGTCAATCTCTCCCGCAGCGGCAACAGTATGTGGAATGCCGTGTCCCAGCGCGCAGAGGGCGGTATAAATTTCACCCAGGGCGGCCGAGATGGTACCGCGGTGTGGATCATGCTCGGGGTCAATGATTTCGCCTACGGGCTCTCCACCGTGGAGCAGTATCGGCAGCGTTACCTCACGTTTCTTGGCCGCATAGAGCCAACCCCGGCCCAAAAGATATTTTGTGTGACGCCACTGATGTCAGGCTTCGACGACCGTCAGCACGACAGTGTGGAAACAGCGAGTCTGGAGGATTATCGCCAGGTGGTGCGGGAGATCGCGGGCGCGGGTCACTGCGCCCTGGTCGATACCTCCGGGTGGTTTGACGCTGCCGATGTACACGACGGCTGCAGCATGCCCGACACCCTGCACCTGGGCCCGGATGGTCACGCGCGTTATGCGGAAAAGCTGTTGGAGCAAATCCGCGCAGACTACTAGCCAGCCTGCGCAGTGACGGGCATTAGGCGGTTTGCAGAGCCCTGATCCTGTCCTCCAGCGGCGGGTGCGAGCGGAACAGGCCGGCGGCACCCTGCTTGAGCTGCTCGCTGATGCCAAAGGCGGTCAATTCCCCGGGCAAATCCTGGGGCAGGCCCTGCTCCTGCTGCAGGCGCTGCAGGGCGGCGATCATGTGGCCGTTGGTGGTCAGGCTCGCGGCGGCCGCATCGGCGCGGTATTCGCGCCAGCGGGAGAACCAGAACACAATGATGCTGGCGAGAATGCCCAGTACCAGCTGCGCGATCATGGTGACCGCGAAATAACCGAGGCCATAACCGCGCTCATTCTTGAAGACCACCCGGTCCACCGTGTGGCCAATGATCCGCGCCAGGAACATCACGAAGGTGTTTACCACGCCCTGGATCAGGGTGAGGGTCACCATGTCACCGTTGGCCACATGGCCGATTTCGTGGGCCATCACCGCGCGCACTTCCTCCGGCCTGAAGCGCTGCAGCATGCCGGCGCTCACGGCGACCAGGGCGTTGTTGCGGTTCCAGCCGGTGGCGAAGGCGTTTGACGCCTGGGACGGGAATATGCCCACCTCGGGCATGCCGATACCGGCCTCCTCAGCCAGTTCCTTGACCGTCGTCAGCAGCCACTGCTCGTCGCGGTTGCGGGGCTGCTCGATGACATAGACCCCGGCGCCGCGCTTGGCCATCCATTTCGACAGGAACAGCGATATCAGCGCGCCGCCGAAGCCGAACACGGCGCACATCACCAGCAGCGCTCCGAGATTGAGGTCCACGCCATTGGCGGCCAGGATGCCCTCCAGCCCCAGCAGGTTGAATACGAGGCTGACCAGCACCAGCACGGCGATGTTGGTTGCCAGGAATAACAGGATTCTCATCGGGACTTGCCTCGGTAGTGGAAAAAGTAACGAACGTCGCCAGCTGCGAATTCTCGTCGTTGGCCAACCTGAAATATGGTGCCGTCGCGGCTTTTTTCAAGTGGCGCAACCGTCGGGCGGGGCGCTCAGGCCACCGGCTCCGCGGGTTCCTCAACGGCGGCGTCCTCTGGCCCCACCGGAAGCGGAATCTGGCTGGGCTCCACCACCGGTTCGCCGCGGTCGCTCAGCTCCACGGCGATTACCTCCCCGCGCAACTCGACGTCCTTTGAACTGAGCTCGAACAGGGTGTTCACTGCCTCGTCGCGGTGCCTGCAGCGCTGCACGTGGCGCGGCTGGGAGCCGTCCACCCAGGCCTTGCCCTTGCCCCAGTAGTGTCCAAGCTGGTTGCGGATTACGAATACTTCAGTCATGGCGATAATGCTGTCCGGCGTTGCGTGGGCGCAAGTTTAAGCATTTATCCGCGCCTGTTCCAGTCGGCGCGCTGCGTCGACGCGTTGCGTCATCCCAGCAGCACATCCTTGGCCTGGTTGATCTTGGCGGCAAGGTAGTCGTTGCCACCCCGGTCGGGGTGCAGTTTCTGGATCAATTTGCGGTGCGCCGCCACGATGTCCTCCCGGCCGGCATCCTCGGCCAGGCCGAGGATCGCGAGCGCCTCACTGCGGTTCATGCCGCCATTGTCGCCACCGGGGGCCTGCTGCTGGCCGAATGCCTCACCCGGGAAGCGCTGTTGCAGGTAGCTGTCCAGCAGGCGGGCGGATTGGGCGTCCTCGCGCTGGCAGTAGGCCAAAAGCGCCTCCAGCTGTTGCCGGTCCATATCGGCAAGGCGCCAGCCAGCGAAGCTGCCGCCCAGCACCTCCCCCTGCAGATCGCCGCTGTCGTGGGCCAGTTGCATGCGCAGCAGGGCAGTTTCGACGGTGGAGGTCTGGGCCTTGGAGGGCGCCCCCTGG
>CAYTDW010000605.1:0-2533 GCA_964436585.1 uncultured Halioglobus sp.
ACCGGCCGCCTGGTGGTGGTCGATGAGTCACCGCCACGCTGCGGGCTTACCGCCGATATCGCCGCACTGGCGGCGGACCGGGCGTTCCACGCACTCAAAGGACCCATCAAACAGGTGTGCGCGCCCCACAGCCCCACACCCTTCGCGCCCGAGCTCGAGGCCGCTTACCTGCCCTCGGTGGAGAAAATCATCGCGGCGATCAGGGCGACGATGGCATGAGCGAGATCTACCCGATAGCGGTGCCCAAGTGGGGTATCGAGATGGTGGAAGGCACCATCAACAGCTGGAACAAGCGCGAAGGGGACAGTGTGAGCAAAGGCGACGAGGTGTTCGACATGGAGTCGGACAAGATCGTCAACGTGTGGGAGTCCCCGGTTAACGGTGTCCTGCGCCGGATAATCGCCACCGAAGGCGACGCCTACCCCGTGGGCGCCCTGCTCGGGGTCATCGCCGCTGCCGCTGTCAGCGAAGCGGACATCGACGCCTTTATCGCCGGTTTCGGCGGCGCCGGCAGCGCTGAAAAATCGCCCAAAGCGGCAGCTTCAGCCGCCGCCGGCGCAGCGCCCAACGACGCCGCCGCGCGCACCAACCCGGTGGTGCGAAAACTCGCCGAAGAACTCGGCGTGGATCTCAACAGCGTGGTGGGCACCGGTCGCAACGGCCGCATTACCCAGGAGGATGTGCAGGCGGCAGCGGCAGGCACCGGCGGCGAAGGCGCAGCGGACGAGGTGGATATCATCCCCCTCTCCGCCACCCGCAAGACTATCGCGAGGCGCCTGACCGAGGCGAAGCAGGCCATTCCCCACTTCTACCTGGGCGTGGAGTACGAACTGGACGGCCTGCTCGAGCGGCGCAGGGTTCTCAACGAGGGTGGCCAGTCCAGGGTATCGGTCAACGACCTGATCGTCTGGTGCGTGGCGCAGGCCCTGGTGCGGGAACCGCGGGTGAATGTGAACCTGGTGGGCGATGATATTCACCAGTTCCGGCGGGCGCACGTCAGCGTGGCGATTGCGACCGACGACGGTCTGTATCCCGCCACCATCCGCAACGCGGATGCGCTGTCATTCAGCGCGATTGCGGCGGCGACCGCCGCGCTGGCGGAAAAGGCCACAGCCGGGAAACTAACCCGGGACGATATTTCCGGCGGTTCCTTCACCGTGTCCAACCTCGGGATGCTGGGCGTGAGCAACTTCACCGCCATTATCAACCCGCCGATGGGCGCCATCCTCGCCCTCGGCAAGGCTGAGCAGAGAATGGTAGTGAAAGACGGCAAGCCGGCGGTGGCCACCATGATCAGTGCCACCCTGTCCTGCGACCATCGCATCATCGACGGCGCCGTGGGTGCGCGCTTCCTGCAGGTGCTCGGTGCAGTGATTGCCGAGCTGGCAGCCGGAGCTGGCCAATGAACACACCACTGGAAGATGAAATCGCCCTGCGCAACCTCATGTCGCGCTACGTGGACGCGGTGCACCGGCGGGATGCGACCGCCTGGGCCGCGACCTGGAGTGAAGACGCCTGCTGGAACCTGCTGGGCACCGATGTGGAAGGCAGGGCCAATATCGTCGCGCTGTGGCAGCAGATGATGGGGGGCTTCGAGTTCGCGCTGATGCTGCCCAGCTCCTGCCTCTTCAACATTGACGGCGACAGGGCCAGCGGCCACTGGTACCTGCAGGAGATCACCCGTGACCGGGAAGGCAACGGCAGCAACATCATCAGCCGCTACCTCGACACCTACTGCAGGCGCGACGGCCAGTGGCTGTATCAGTCCAGGCGCTACAGTTTTATCTACCACGGCACCGAGGACCTCGCCGGCAGCTACACGGCGCCCCGGTAGCGCCGCCTACAACCCCTACTCGGGAATGCGGATCACCAGCTTGCCCGCGTTGCTGCCGTCGAACAGGCGCAGGAAGGTGGGCAGGATATTGTCCAGGCCATCCACGATTTCCTCCCGGTACTTCAGCTTGCCCTCCATCAGCCACTGGGCCAGCTGGCCGATACCCTCACCGAAGCGGTCCAGGTAATCCAGCAGGGTAAAGCCCTGGAGGGTGACGCTCTTCGCCACCAGCTGCCAGAGGTTGACGGGGCCGGGCGGGTTCGGGACATTGTAGGTGGAGATCCAGCCGCATACCGCCACCCGCGCAAACCGGTTCAGGCACAACAGGGCCGCGTCGAGGATCTCTCCCCCCACATTGTCGAAATAGACATCGACACCCTCCGGGCAGGCCCGGCGAATGGCCGCGGTGCAGTCGCCGCAGGTCTTGTAATTGATGGCCGCGTCAAAGCCCAGCTCGGACGTGAGCCAGTGGCACTTGTCGTCGGTGCCCGCCATGCCCACCACCCGGCAACCCTGCATTTTGGCGATCTGGCCCACCACCGAGCCCACCGCCCCCGCCGCCGCGCTCACCAGCACCGTTTCACCGGCCCTGGGGCGGCCTATTTCGAGCAGCCCGAAGTAGGCGGTAAGCCCTGTCGGCCCCAGCGCGCACATGAACAGGCTGAGGGGTATACCCGACGCCTCATCCAGCCGGTTCAG
>CAYTDW010000606.1:0-2532 GCA_964436585.1 uncultured Halioglobus sp.
GCCCGCAGGGCCGCGTGCTCCTCTTGCGGGATCATTGCTTGCAGGGTGTCGAGAAAACTGTGGCTGGCCCTGAGGTCGGCTATGTGGGCTTTCACGTCATCCGGCAGGTTTTCATAGGCGGCAACCATATTGGCCCACATCGTATCACCGCCCACCGGCGGGCATTCCACGCAGCGCAGCACGCAGGCCTTCGACGGCACCGGGCGCCAGGTGTTGTCGTGATGCCAGGTATTTTCATAGCGGCCTACCGGCTTGTCCGGGGTCTTGTAGATCCGCACCAGACCGGGGGTGTCATCAGGCGTGGGCAGGACCGGGTGGTCTTCGAGTTCACCCATGCGCCCCGCAAAGGCCGCGTGATCCGCGCTGGAAATATCCTGGTCGCGCAGGAATAGAACCCGGTGCTGCAGCAGCGCCGCATAGATTTCCTGGAAGAGACCATCGTCATGGGCTGCATCGCGCAGGCTGACATCCAGCAATTCGGCGCCGATGTTGCAGGTCAATTGTTCAACACGCATGTGGAGCACCTCGGCTTTACTTTATTTGCTGCCGGTGCCCGCTCTGGCTCACGCCATGGCGTCACGACATTACAGCAGATTACAGCAATGTCGCGCCGGATAACCCCCCAGTGCCGGGGGGGGGGTGCGCAAATCCGAGGATCCCGGGCCCGGAGGGAAATCGCCCGGTTTCCCGTTACTCCAGGATCCCGAGCATGCGCGCCCGGGCGAGCAGGTGCAGGCGGGTGCCGGCCTGCAAGTCAGTAACCCGGCGGCGGTTGCACTGTTATGTACGTCACGCCACCACCCGAGTAGGCCTGGTTATACCAGGTGGATCCGCAGTTGTAATAGGTGACGCCGTCGACCGCATGCACACTCGGTGTACAGGGCAGGGCGGTCGTGGTCGTAGTCTGGACGTAGGTTTCGGTTGACGACCCCGACGCTGCCACAGCAGCGGCGCCGACGACTGCGCCGACTACCAGTGCCTCGCCCTCATCCAGGTCACCGTCGCAGCAACCATCCCAGTCGTCATCGATTTCGTCTTCATAGAAGTCCTCACGGTCTTGCCGGACTTCCTCATAATTGTCCTGTCGACTTTCCTGGTTACTATCATACTGTGACTGACGACTCTGCTGATTGCTATCATGCTGAGCCTGGCGATCCTGCTGATTGCCCTGGTACTGTGATTGCCTGGTCTGCTGGGACTGGGTGCTGCGCTCCGCGTCCTGCCCCTGGCGCTGGCCCCTGGCTGCGCCTCGCGAGTCGGCGCCGGCGCGAGACGAAAATCCGCCGCCGGCGGCCGGACCGCCGCGTGAGAAACCGCCGCCACGACCGCCCCGCGCCTGCGCATCATAGAAGTCCACCGCAACCAGCAGCCCTGTGCCGACGAGCGCAAGCCAGAATATCGAGCGTCGGGAATTCATGGCATTTCTCCTGTCTGCGCTGCCCCCACCGGTTTCGGGCGGTTGGCGTCGACGTGATCAACCAGGAAGCGGATGGGCTTTGCGTCCGCCGGCGGCTGGAAATCGAATTGGCTCGCAGACACTGCGGGACTGAAATTCCAGTCGGAGAATTCGGCCCAGAATTGCGGCGCGCCCCTATCGAGCTTGTAGGTCAGTACAACGCGCTGGATTATCGGCTGTTCACCCTGCGCGATCCATATCTGGAAGTCGACATCATCACCGCGCGCCGCGAGATGGTCGCTCGCCACGCCGGAGAGGGAGGTTTCCTCCACGTAGTCCAGCTGCCGCACGCGGCGCTCCAGTTCCGCGGGGAACTGGCGCCGTATAAGCATGGATAGCGGCATTCGCATCCGCAAGTCGCGCACGAAGTGCATGATTGCGGCGTCGACATCGCCGGCAACCGCCGACCGGGCATAGACGTTATTGGCATGATCGAACGCCGTAAGAGTTTCACCATCGAACACCACGGTGCTCTGTAAGCCGTCACTGCGTGTGACCTCTACCCGCAACTGGTTGGGGCGATTGACCAGTATCTGGCGCCGATCGCCGAACTCAATCTTCTGCCCGTTCGCCTGGACGGCGTCGTAGCCGTCGCGAATCGTAACGCTGAAGCGCTCCGCATCGGCCAGATGCCGCGCGGCCCGCTGCAGGATCACCATCGCCTCGGAATCGATCGGCGGCTGCGCCGCCTCCTGCGCGGCGGCAGGCTGGAGATAGGAGAAGTAGAAAACCAGGCAGTACACGAACATTCTGGGAAACATAAGGAAGACCTTCATGGCTCGCATTGCTATCGGCGGGCACAAGTACCCAAGGGAACTGATCGCACTGTAAGCAGGATAATCCTATGTAGTGCAAACTCAAGTGGGGATTGGGCCTCACCTTTGATGCAAATCAACTCCGGCGAGCTCAACGAGTAGGCGGTGACATACGGCCTCCCGGTTTCCCCTTACTCCAGTATCCCGAGCATGCGCGCCCGGGCGAGCAGATGCAGCCGGGTGCCGGCCTGCAGCTTGTGGAACATATTCTTCAGGTGCCACTTCACCGTCTGGTCGCCCACGTCCAGGGCCTGGGCAATC
>CAYTDW010000607.1:0-2530 GCA_964436585.1 uncultured Halioglobus sp.
CGCTGTAGATGTCGAACATGCCGCCGGAGTTCGCGCAGGAACCCATGGAGATGATCCAGCGCGGCTCCAGCAGCTGGTCGTAGAGGTGCTGTACCACTGGCGCCATCTTGCGAAACACGGTGCCGGAGATCACCATCAGGTCGGCCTGCCGGGGCGTGGCGCGGATCACCTCGGAGCCGAACCGGGCGATATCGTGGCGGCTGGTAAAGGCCGTGGCCATTTCCACGTAGCAGCAGGAGAGGCCGAAGTTGAACGGCCACAGGGAGTGGGCCCGACCCCAGGCGACCAGGTCCTCCAGCCGGGCGAAGAACACATTGCGCCGGACCTGCTCCTCCACACTGTCCCGGGAGCCGCCCGGGGTTGAGGTGGCGATCACGTCACCGGGTTTGCTCAGGCTCCACTCCATCAGCGCTGAACCTCGGGGTGGGGGGTTTCACGGGATTCCCCGGCGCGGGACTTGAGACCCCAGTCGAGGGCGCCCGTGCTGAGTTCGTAGACGAGTGCCACGCCCAGAACGCCGATGAACAGCGTTACCGCGGCAAATCCTTCCCAGCCGAGCTCGAAGAACGCGACAGCCCAGGCAAAGATGAAAACTGTCTCGAGGTCAAAGATAACGAAGAAGATGGCGACCAGGTAAAACTCTACCGCCATGTGGATCTGGGGCGACCCCACTGACAGCACGCCCGATTCGAAGGGCATGTTGGTGGCCCTGTTGGCCCGGCGCTGACCCAGCACGAACGAGAGGCCGAGCATGGTTGCCACCAGCAGCAGCACCGCGATGAAATAGACCACGAAGGGCCACAGGGATGTCCCCGCTTCGCTCAAATGGCGGATCCCCGTGGGGGCAGTGACCGGGGCTTGGGGCGAAATGCGGGAGATAAAGGCGTGGCGGGCAGTTCGCGCAGGGCGGGCTGTCGGTTTGTCGTCGTTACTGGTGCGCGTCCTGGCATTGCAACTCCATAGATCCCGAAGGTACCGCATGGAGGTCACCTGCCCCTGCTGCCAACTGCGTGGGCAAGTAAATCGACCTGGCACAGCTACTACTGGAAACACCTCGACTCTAGCGAGGTTGAAAACCAAACGCAAGAAACTCGCGGAAATTTGCCGCGGCTGGTAAGGATTTGGACCGGGCGCATCGCGGTGTGGCCAGATGTTTTACAATCAACAGCCGCAACCCCTGGAGCAAGCCATGAAAACCCTGCACCTGCTGCGTCATGCAAAATCGTCTTGGGATGAACCCGGCCTGTCCGACCGCGAGCGGGGCCTGAACAAACGCGGCAGGCGCGACGCGCCGCGCATGGGAGAGGCGCTGGCCCGGCGCATGGCGCCGCTGCCGGTTCATTGCAGCCCCGCGCGGCGGGCACAGCTGACACTCGAGGGCCTGTGCGAAGGCTGGCCTGCGCTGAAGGATGTGGAGCACAGCACCGACGAGGACCTGTATACGTTTTCCGCCGGGGATTTGTTCGGCTGGCTGCAGCGGCAGGACGACCGGCATGAAGCCCTGTTTATTCTCGGCCACAACCCGGCGCTCACGGATCTCGCCAATGCCCTGGTTGCGGGCGAAGGACTGGCCAACCTGCCTACGGCGGGGTACCTGGAGCTCTCCCTGCAGATTGACCGCTGGCGGGAACTGCGGCAAGGTTGTGCGCACATCGAGTTCAGCCTGTTTCCCCGCCAACTGTAAGGCGCAGCTATGCATTGCCCCCGGAGATTGCCCATGTCACACCAGCCTGTTCACATTGCCTGCGCCCTCCTGCTGGCGCTCTGGGTTGGCGCTGCCGGCGCAGACCCCGCCGAGCGCCTGGGGGCGGCGGTGCGGTTCAAGACCATCAGCTACCAGGATCGGGAGCAGATCGATTACACCCAGTTCGACGCTTTCCGGCAGTTCCTGCGGGAATCCTTTCCGCTGGTCTTCAGCACGCTGGAGGTGGAGACCGTCAACCAATACAGCCTGTTGCTGCGCTGGCCCGGCAGTGATCCCTCCCTGCCCCCGGTGCTGTTTACCGCGCATATGGATGTGGTGCCGATTGAGCCGGGCACGGAGCAGGACTGGCAGCACCCGCCCTTCGCGGGGGTGGTGGCGGACGGGCGCATCTACGGCCGCGGCACCCTCGATGACAAGATGGGCCTGATGGGGCACCTGGAGGCGGCTGAGCACTTGCTGGCGCAGGGTTTTGCCCCGGTGCGGACGATCGTTTTCGCCTTCGGCCATGACGAGGAGATCAGTGGCAGGAGCGGGGCCAAGGCCATAGCCGCAAGGATGCGGGAACTCGGGCTGCACTTTGCCTGGATGGCAGATGAGGGCGGCATGCTGGTGACGGACAATCCCCTGCTGGCAGGCAAGACCATGGCCATGGTGAATATTGCGGAGAAAGGCTACCTGACCCTCATCCTGCAGGTCACCGGCGAGGGCGGGCACTCTTCCAACCCGCCCGCGGTGAGCACTATCGGGCGCCTGGCCAATGCCGTCGCGCGCATCGAGGCCAACCCGCTGCCGCCGCGACTGGTGCCGCCGATGGAGGCAATGCTG
>CAYTDW010000608.1:0-2521 GCA_964436585.1 uncultured Halioglobus sp.
AGGAATATCGCCTTGATACCCTCGAGCAGGTCGCCGATTATCTTGGCAAAGCCGATTATGTGGATCCTGATGGTTGGCTGGCCTGTGCCGTCGACTGACAGCCGTTCGTATTTCTCCCGCACATGCTTTTCCAGTGACCTGGACAGCTCCCAGTAGTCCAGGGGTTTCCCGCTGGTGGGGTCGACATCTATGAGTGGGGCCTGGACGATACTGGAGCGGTAGTCATCCGCCACCAGTCGCCCAACCTCGCCGGAGCGCAGGATATTCTGGCGTAGTTGCGCCATGGCCCGCGCCGACCCGTCGTATTCAGAGTCGATGACCTTGTCGCCTTCGAAGCCTTTTTCGGTGACTTCGGTCCAGCGCACGTTGGGTGTCCACAGTGAGCGCATCCTGTTGCGATCCACGCCCTCGAGGTAGAACACCTCGTCGTTGATTTTCTGCAGCATATCCAGGTAGCCGGGATCGAAAATATCACCGGCGGTATGCTCAACCGCGACCTGGATACTGGTTCCCGCCGCACCCAGGTCAGAAATGTGTTTCATGAAGGAGCGGATATACGGATGTTCCATTGGAATCATCTTTTCGAAACTGGCATCCGGCCTGAGACCGGCGGTCTGGTAGGCAAAGAAAATGGTGGCCAGCAGGAAGGCGATGAGGATCGCCGGCCTGAACTGAAAAATCCACCGCTCGAGAAACACCTCTTCCTCACCCGGATGGTAAGTGTGCAGGGGCGCTGCCTGGTTGCCCGGTTCAGTTGCCACCGCTTGCCTTCCCAATTGTCTTGACGCCGCCCTGGCCGACCACTACCCATTGCCCATTGATGCCAAGGCCGGAGCTCAGGCTCAGGCGATCTTCCATCGTGGTGCGCTGGAATGTCCGTCCCTGGTCGGTGCTGAACAGTACCGTGCCGAACCCACCCACCAACACGATATCGCCCTGGCTTGTAACATTGCCGCCGGCGAGGGTGATGCTGTTGTCGCTGACCACCTGTTCCCAGGTCGTGCCGAAGTCGCTGGAGCGGTACAGGTGGCCGCGCAACCCGAAAATGAAAAGCGTGTCACTGGTTGCGCTGTAGACAGTACCGAACCAGCTGCCATCATAAAATGGCTGCAGTGTTTCCCAGCTGCGACCGCTGTCCAGCGATCGAAACATGATGCCGCCCTCACCGGCGATGAATACGCGCCCCCGGCCATCGCCGGTTATGGCGTTGAGGTGGAACTCGTCGGGGTTGTCCAGCGCCTGCGCGGCACTGCCCCAGTGTTGGCCGCCGTCCTCGGTCGCCACCAGGGTGCCGAAGGCGCCCACGGCCCAGCCGCGATTCGCGTCCTGGAACCACACCGCCATCAGGGGGGAGGTGAAGACCGCTTCTTCCAGGGCGAGATCCGCATCCGCCAGGGCAATCCGGGCGTCATCGAGGTCAGGTTGAAGCTGGCCCCGGGTTTCGTCATCCGCAGCGTCAAGGCGTTGTTCCAGCCGCAGCAGCTGGCGATGGGCCATTTCACGCCGTTCGATGTTGGTCTGTTGTTGCACGGCCAGGCCGTCGCGCTGGATGCGCCAGTTCTCACCGCCATCATCGCTGGCCAGGATCAGCCCGTCGTGACCCGCCGCCCAGCCGCGCCTGGAATCGATAAAGAAGACGCTGGTCAACATCCGGGTGGTGGGCACACTGGCCTGCCGCCAGTTGGCGCCGCCGTCGTCGGAAAACAGGATATTGCCGTATTCACCGGCGGCTACCAGCCGCGGTCCGACCGCGCTGATGCCAAGCAGGAGTGATTGTGAGGCCAGCGGCATGATCGGCGCATATTCGGGTGCCGCGCCGCGGGCCGACCCGGACAACAAGGTCAGGAGGCAGAGCGACGCCACTGTAAGCCGCGAGGCTGGTGATGAATACATGCGTTCTGGCAGAGACCCATTTTTGATTATTTGTAGCCGCAGCAGCATTACATTACAAATCCGTCCCGTCCTCGTTGATCATAGTCAACAAGCCGCGCAAAAGCCCGGGTCTTTCTGCTCGAGTCTTTCTGCTCGGGTCGTTCTCGCTTCCCCCATGGTGGTATGATTATGCTCAGACTGAGTCCGGTCGCCGGTAATAATGGAGAGCAGGTGTATGAACTATAAGCGGGCATTGCATGCAATGGCACTGGTGTCCGGGGCGCTGTTCCTGACTGGCTGCAGCTCTGTCGCACCGTCACCAGAGGAAACCTACGATGGCCTGGTGCTGGTGCCCGGATCCCGCTTCGCTACGGTGTACCGGCGCCCCGATGCCGACCTTACCCACTACGACGCCTATGGTCTGGTGCGCTGTGAAGTGGCGTTCAGGAAGAACTGGATGCGGGACCAGAATAATTCCCGCATGGATCTCAGCAGCAGGGTAACCCAGAAGGATGTGGACAAGATCAGGGAGCGGCTCAGCGCTGCCTGCGACCAGTCCTTTCGGGAGGCGCTGGAACAACCGCCGCCCTACCGCCTGGTGGAGAGTTTCAGCGATGGCGAACAGGTGCTCGTCCTGCGCCCGGCGATC
>CAYTDW010000609.1:0-2521 GCA_964436585.1 uncultured Halioglobus sp.
CTCAATGACCGGCAGACCATAGGCGGCTACCCCAAGATCGGCTCGGTGCTGTCGCTCGACGCGGCGCGCCTGGCCCAGCTGCGGCCCGGCGGCAGTGTGCATTTCGCCCCCATCAACCAGCACGCTGCCCACAACGCACTGCACCTGGCACACGCCATGTCCGGCCACAGCCGACTGCTGGAGCGCCGCCCTTGAATGACCAGTCCCTGAGCCAGGCCATCGAGGCGCTGCTGGTGGAGCGCAACCTGCGCAATATGCAGCGGGCGCGGGCGGCACTGGTCCCCGGCTACTTCCTGCGCGCCGCGCAGCACCTGCGCGGCCTCAGCGGTAACGTGCTCATCGGCACCGGCTTTCCCGTAGCAGACACCTTCGAGACCGACGGCCCCATCGGGGCAATCGCCCTGTACGACTGCCTGCAGGCACTGGGCGCACAGCCGCTGATCGCCTGCGGTCCGCCCCTGGCAGATGCGCTTGCCGAGGCCTACCGGGTACTGCCGCTGGTAGCGCGGGATCTCGACGCCGCCAGGCTGGAAGCGGCAGAGCGCCTGGGCCAATTGAATCCCGCCGCAGTGATATCCATCGAGCGCCCCGGCCTCGCCGCGGATGGCCGCTACTACAATATGCGCGGCGAGGACATTACCCCGCGCTGCTACTTCTTCGATGAATTCTTCACCCAGGCGAGCTGTCCCACCATCGCTATCGGCGATGGTGGCAACGAGATCGGCATGGGCAATATCCATGCAGCCATTGCCAGCCTCGATATCCACCCCGCCGTCACCGGCTGCGACGAATTGCTGGTGGCGGATGTCTCCAACTGGGGAGCCTACGGCCTGATCGCCCTGCTGGCCAGATGGTCGGGGCGCGACCTGCTGGCGACGCTGGCGCCGCTGGCTGTTCTCGACTACCTCTGCGCCAGGGGCAGTGTGGACGGAATCACCCGGGCCAACACCCCGACCGAGGACGGATTGCCGGCGGCGGAAGGCATGCAGATTATCCAGGACTTGCGTATCCTGACAGGCTTCGAGCGTCGGCAGAACCGGCGATAACGAGAAAGGGAAGACAATGAGCATCGTATATCTCAATGGCGTGTACCTGCCGCTGGAGGAGGCCAGGATCTCCCCCATGGATCGCGGTTTCCTGTTCGGTGACGGCATCTACGAAGTCATCCCCTCCTATGGCGGGCGCCTGGTGGGCTTCGTTCCCCACATGGTGCGCATGCAGGACGGGCTCGACGCCATCGGGATCCGCCTGCGGGTGGACCACGATGCGTGGCGGGAGATATGCGCCCAGTTGATCGCGCGCAATGGTGGCGGCAACCTGGGTATTTACATCCATGTCAGCCGGGGCGCAGATATCCGCCGCAATCACGCCTACCCGGAGGATATCAGCCCGACCGTTTACGCCTTTGCATTCGAAATCCCGCCGCAACCGGTAGCGGACAAATCCGCTGCCACGCTCTACACCGTTGCCACCACCGAGGACCTGCGCTGGAAACGCTGCAATATCAAGTCCACCGCCCTGCTGGGCAATGTCATGCACTACCAGTACGGCCATGCCCTGGGCCACCAGGAGACAATCCTCTACAACCAGGACGGGGAAGTGACCGAGGCGGCGGCGTGTAACGTGTTCGTGGTCAGGAACGGGATCGTCGCAACCCCGCTTCTCGATCACCAGAAGCTGCCGGGCGTTACCCGCCTCATGCTGCTCGAAATCCTGCGCCGGGACGGCAGCATCCCGGTGCAGGAACGGGTGGTGACCATGCGCGAACTGGCCCAGGCGGACGAGGTGTGGCTGACCAGCTCCAGCAAGGAGGTCGCGCCCGTGGTTGCGATCGACGGGCGCCCGGTCGGCGACGGCAAACCCGGCGACGTATGGCTGGCGGCCCAGACCCTGTTCAGCGCCCATAAATTCGACTTTTGATGGCCAGCCCCAGCCAGGCCCGGATCGACCTCGCCGCCCTGCGCCACAACCTGGCGCTGGCCCGGCGGCTGGCGCCCCGCTCGCAGGTCATGGCCGTGATCAAGGCCAATGCCTATGGCCACGGCATACTGACGGTGGCCCAGGCGCTGGAGCCACTGGTGGATGCCATGGCGGTGGCCTGCCTGGAGGAGGCCCAGTTGCTGCGCGCCGGCGGGGTGGGAGCCCCGATACTGTTGCTCGGGGGCGCGTTCGAACCAGGTGAACTGGTCGCCTCGGCGCAGCAGGACCTCTGGGTGACCATCCACAACGAGCGCCAGCTGCAGTGGCTGGAGCGCACCAGCCTGGCCCGGCCCCTGCGCTGCTGGCTCAAACTGGATACCGGCATGCACCGCCTCGGGGTGACGCCCGACCGGGCGGGGGAATTCTACCGGCGGCTCACGGCCTGCCCGAATGCGCGCGGCGATATCGTCCTGTCCACTCATTTCGCCTGTGCCGACGAACCCGGCGCGGCACTGACCCGCTCCCAGCTGGCGCTGTTCGACACTGCCTGCCACGGCCTGGCCGGCGAGCGCAGCGCCGCCAATTCCGCCGGCGTGCTGGC
>CAYTDW010000610.1:0-2518 GCA_964436585.1 uncultured Halioglobus sp.
CGCCACGCGCGCTTTCGTGCAGTTCCTGGTGCAGGCGCGCATGGCCAGCACCTGGATTCACCCGGCCACACCCCAGGCGGATATGCTGGCGGGCAAGCTGAGGAAACCCCTCACCCGCGAATACTCGCTGGCGGATCTGCTCAAGCGCCCGGAACTGGGCTATGCCGACCTCGCCGCGCTCAGGGGCGAGGCGGTCGGGGATCCACAGGTAGCGGAGCAGGTTGAGATACAGGCCAAGTATGCCGGCTATATCGACCGGCAACAGGACGACATCGACCGCCTGCGCCGCTACGAGAACACCACCCTGCCCCATGACCTCGACTTCGCTGCAGTGGATGGCCTGTCCAATGAGGTGAAACAGAAACTCGCCGCTGCCCGGCCGGATACCCTGGCCAGGGCTGGCCGGATTCCCGGGGTAACCCCCGCCGCAATCGCCCTGCTGCTGGTGTATCTCAAGCGCCGCGGCGCCCTCGGGCACGGCGGTCCGGGGCCCCTCCCGGAGACGCTGTCCGGGTCCGGCAGCCAGCGCAGCCTGGGCTGATCCGGCCCCCGCCTTGCCTGACCCCGCTTTGCTCAACCGGCTGCAGCGCGGCTGCGAAGCGCTCGGCCTTGCCCTCGAGCCGGGCCAGGCAGGGCAGTTGCTCGTCTATCTTGAGCTGCTGCTCAAGTGGAACAGCGCTTACAACCTGACCGCGGTGCGCGACCCGGCGCAAATGGTGACCCGGCACCTGCTGGACAGTCTGGCCGTCGCACCGTACCTGCGCGGCCAGAACCTCCTGGATGTGGGTACCGGCGCAGGTTTGCCGGGCATCCCGCTGGCAATCCTGTACCCGGAGCACCGGATTTCCCTGCTGGACAGCAACGGCAAGAAGACCCGCTTCCTTTTTCAGGTGAAAACTGCGCTGCGCTTGGATAATATGCTGGTGCACCACACCCGAGTGGAATCCTTCCGGCCGCCCGCACCCTATGATGCAGTATTGTCCCGGGCCTTCGCCTCCCTGGCGGACATGGTGGCCGGTTGCAGACACCTGCTGGCCCCGCAGGGATGTTTCCTGGCCATGAAGGGCGCTTATCCGGCACAGGAGCTTGCAGAGCTGGCCACGATGTACGCCGTGACAGCGGTTCACGAATTGTCGATTCCAGGCCTTGATGAACAGCGGCACCTGGTGGAACTGGTCATACGAGATAACGGAGAGGCTCCTTGAAACCGACCGGAAACAAATTCAGTGGCTAGGATTGTCGCGATCGCAAACCAGAAAGGTGGGGTCGGCAAAACCACGACCTGCATCAACCTGGCTGCCTCCCTGGCGGCGATGCGGAAGCGGGTGCTGCTGGTGGACCTCGATCCCCAGGGCAACGCGACCATGGGCAGTGGCATCGACAAGCACAACCTCGAGTACAGCATATATGACCTGCTGGTGCATCGGCGACCAGCGCAGCAGGTCATCCAGCACGCCGGGGAAGCCCGCTATGACGTGCTGCCCGCCAACGGCGACCTTACGGCGGCTGAAGTTGAGTTGCTGCAGGTGGAGAGCATGGAGCAACGCCTGCGATCGAGCCTTGCCGAAGTGGCCGACAACTACGATTACGTGCTGATCGACTGCCCGCCTTCCCTCAACATGCTGACGCTCAATGCCATGGTGGCAGCGCACGGCGTCATTATCGCCATGCAGTGCGAGTATTTCGCGCTGGAGGGTCTCTCGGCGCTGGTCGACACCATCCAGCGGGTGGCCGATTCGGTGAACCCGAGGCTGCAGATCGAGGGCATACTGCGCACCATGTACGATCCGCGCAACAGCCTGACCAATGATGTATCAGCGCAGTTGCACACGCATTTCGGCGACCGGGTTTACCGCACGGTGGTACCGCGCAATATCCGGCTCGCCGAGGCGCCCAGCCACGGCGTACCGGCCATGTACTACGACAAATACTCACGCGGCTCCAAGGCCTACATGGCGCTGGCGGGTGAAATCATCCGTCGCGAGGAGAAGCTGGCGCAGCAGGCGCAGGCCGGCGCGGTATCCACCGAATGAACGGAGAGCGGGCATGTCTGTGAAAAAACGTGGTTTGGGGCGGGGGCTGGACGCGCTGCTGGGCGCAGCGGCCTCCAGGCCGACCGTGCCGGCCAGCCCCGGGGCGAGCGAGGCGATGCGTGCGGTGGAGGACAGAACTCTGCGGCAACTGCCGGTGGACCTGATTCAACGCGGCAAGTACCAACCGCGTAAGGATATCGACCCGGAGTCCCTGCAGGAGTTGGCTGACAGCATTAAGGCGCAGGGTGTCATGCAGCCCATCGTGGTACGCCCGATCCCTGACCACAGATACGAGATCATCGCAGGAGAGCGCCGCTGGCGCGCAGCCCAGCTGGCGGGGCTGGATGAGATTCCCGCCCTGGTGAGAGATGTGGCGGACAAGGCCGCCATTGCCATGTCCCTGATCGAGAACATCCAGCGCGAGGACCTCAACCCGATCGAGGAAGCGGCGGCCCTGCTGCGACTACAGCAGGAATTCGAGCTTA
>CAYTDW010000611.1:0-2515 GCA_964436585.1 uncultured Halioglobus sp.
CCTGCTGGATCTCCAGGAACCAGCCCGGTTCATTGCCCACCGCGCGGAAGTTGACGCCACGGCGACGAGCCTCCTCCCAGGGCACGCGGTGTGGGGCGAGCGCGCAATTCAGGTATTGCTGCTCGCCCACAGTCAGCATCGCATCATCGCCCTTGCTCCAGAATTCAATGTCTCCCTCCTGGTATTTGGCGCCGGATGCGCTGGGTACCTGCGACAGCACCACGTACCTGTCCGGCAGCCAGAGCGCCATCTCCCCTGGACCAAAGCGCGTGATGAATTCGAAGCCGTTGCAGTCATACACCAGGGTCCTGGCCAGGGCCTGTTGATCAGGTCGGATCTGGGCTTCGGTCCCCGCAGCCCGGGCCCCGCCCCCGGCGCAGGCCACCAGCAGCGTGCACAGTAAATATGCCAGCAAGGTGTGGGCCAACATCTTCATTCCCCCTACAGGATACATCTGCTAAAGCGCCATCAGAATCATACGTACCGCGAGCGCGCTCACCAGGACGCGAAACCACTGGTGAAAATTCCGCTGGGGCACGATTCCACGCAGGCGCGTTCCCAGCCACGATCCGCAGATACCCGCCAGCACCATGGCGACCAGCAACTCCCACCAGGGGGCATAGCTGAAGCCGACAGCAAAATAGGCTGCCACCCGCAGGCCGTGGTTGACCGTCATATACACGGCGGTATTCACCACCAGCCAGTCGCGCTGGGTGTTGCGCTGCAACAGCACGGCCGCCCCGAGGGGGCCGGTGGCGCCGGCCAGCATCCCGAGCCCGGTCTGGAAAAATCCCACCAGCGCGAGGGCGATGTTGCCGCCGCCATGAACCCGCGGCAGCGGCAACCAGGTGAAAATAATAATAATGATGCCGATAAAAGCCGGCAGGAGTTGCAGGTCGATATCCCGATAAATCTCCGCTCCCAGCCAGCCGCCGGCGAGAGCGCCTGCGGTGAAGGCAGGAACGATTCCGGGGTCGATGGAGCGCCAGCCGAACGCCGCCCGGGAGACGTTGCTGGCGAGTTGGGTCAGGGCGTGCAGTGGCAGGATCGCGGCGGTCGGGACCAGGCCCGGCATCAGCATCAGCAACACCACTCCGCCCCCAAGGCCTATCACGGCGGTCAGGCAGGAGGTGAGAAACACGATCGACACCAGGATCAGTTCAGACACCGTCAACTTCCAACTTTGCAAAAAAGTGTCGGCGATCCCGGCCTGTGGGCCGCCGGCATCAGCCCATCGGGTAGCGGATTTCCCGGGACACCTGGTCTATCCGGGCGAGGATGGCGGGCTCCAGGGTCAAATCCGCCGCCGCCAGGATATCCGGCATTTGCGCCGCCGCAGTGGCACCGACAATGGTGGAAGCGACAAAATCGTGTTGCTTGCTCCAGGCCACGGCCAGGGTCACGACACTGATACCGGCATCGGCGGCGATGGCCTGGAAGCGGCGGGTGGACTCGATGGCCCGCTCGTTCACGAAGCGCGCAGCCATTTTGCGCTGGCGCTCCTCACCGCCAAGGTAAAAGGTGAAACGCGCGCCGGCGGGCAGGGCGCCGTCGTTGTACTTGCCGGACAGTACGCCCCCGGCCAGGGGTGAATAGGGAATCAGGCTCACCTGTTCCTGGCGGCACACCTGGGCGAGTTCGTCCTCGAAGCGTCGGTTGTTGAGGCTGAAATTATTCTGGATGGTCTCAAAGCGCGCCAGCCCGTGCAGGTCAGCAGCCCACAGGCTCTTGGTCAGTCCCCAGCTGGTCTCGTTGCTGCAACCAAGTATGCGCACCTTCCCGCTGCGCACCAGTTCATCCAGTGCCGCCAGGGTTTCCTCGTGGGGATAGTCAGGGTCGGGCCAGTGGGTCTGGTACAGGTCGATGTAATCGGTGTCCAGCCGTCGCAGGCTGCCCTCCACCGCGCGCATGATATGGTGCCGGTCGAGGCCGGTCTTGCCGCCGCGCAGCGGCGGGGTGATCCAGCCGTGGCCGGGCCCGGCAACCTTGGACGCAACAATGATCGAGTCGCGATTCCTGGTCTTGAGCCAGCGACCCACGATCTCCTCGGTGCGGCCGATGTATTTGGCATCGGGCGGCACGGGGTACATCTCGGCGGTGTCGTAGAAATCCACGCCCGCATCAAAGGCCATGTCCATGATGCGGAAGGCCTCGGCCTCATCGCTCTGGTTGCCGAAGGTCATGGTTCCCATACAGATCTCGGAAACCACTATCCCACTCTTGCCCAGCCTGTTCTTGCGCATGTCAGCTCCGGAATCTCCCCGGCACTGCAGCGGGGATCACCTACCCATATTTGATAAAGTCGAGACAGGCCCGGTTGAACATATCCTGGTGCTCCACCATGACCCAGTGGCCGCATTCACTTACCAGCACCAGGCGCAGGTGACGGACATTGCGGGCCAGCGCCATGATACCGTTTTCCGGCATCATTTTCTCCTCCAGGCCCCAAAAGCCCAGCACCGGGCAGTCCAGCTCAGGCAGCCGGTCGGTCAGCACCGGCACCTTCATGGTAGCC
>CAYTDW010000612.1:0-2511 GCA_964436585.1 uncultured Halioglobus sp.
GTAGGTGGTGCACTGGTTTGATTCACCGATGTTGGCGATGTCCTGGCCGGTGGCCAGGTAGAGGGCGGCCAGCCCGTTGGCCGGGTGGGCGGCGTTGTTGGAGGAATTGGTGAGCAGGGCAGCCAGGGTGCTGATACCCTGGCCGTAGTGCATCTGCGGCGGCGTAATACGCAGGTTGTCGATCATCACCTGCCGGGGGATCGTGATTTCCGCCGTCACCCGCTTGCCGCGGCCCTTGAGCAGGTTGACGGAGGAGGTTCGCTTCTCGGTGTCAAAGCTGCCGGACAGCAGGTAGTGGGACAGCGGGGGGTGCTGCTTTACGATCCATTCACAGGCAGCGAAGGTGGCCCGGCTGGTCATGTTCTGCCCGGCGGCGTCGCCGGTGCTGTAGTCGAAGCGGGTGAACACCATATTGTGGGCGTGGTACTGCTCGATTTCGTTCAGCTTGCCCACCGAGGTCGTGGTCTCGGCCACTGCCTTGATCTGCAGGAACTGCTCCTTCAGCCAGATGCAGAAATCCCGCGCCTCCCGGGCGCTGGGGAAGACGAAGGTCGGGGCCCTTTGCATGGCCTCCCCGGACACCGTGGTGATGACGCCGCCGCTCTCCCGGATGACCTTCATGCCGCGGTTGTAGCTGGCCAGCATGGTGCCCTCGACGGTGGCCATGGGTACGTAGAACTCGCCCCTGGCATGTTCGCCGTTGACCAGCAGCGGTCCAGCGAGGCCGATGGGTATCTGGGCAACGCCGAACAGGTTCTCGATGTTGCCGGACATATCCGCCGGATTGAAAGAGAACTGGCGTGTATGGTTGAGCCTGGCCGGGGTGTTTTCCTCGATGAAGGCCTGGCGCTTCCCGATGATGTCGGCGCTGTAGTCGTCCTCGTTGGAACGGGGTATTTTCTTGCTCATGGCGCGGTTCCTGTGTGCGTTGTCCTGCGAAACGTTACGCGCTTGGCTGCGCCCGGTCAAACACGCACAGGCAGGCGCACAGGAGGTTTCGCTGCAGGGCGCACACATCGCGGGGAGCACGTTAAGCCACGGGGCAGGTTTCTGCTATACTGCGCGGCCATCAGATCCTGAGCCCCCTGTGACCGACCGCTGCTTTTCATCACTGCCATTGCCAACTGCCCAGCTCGATAATCTCGGCAGCCTCGGTTACCACCAGATGACGCCCATCCAGGCAGCGGCGCTGCCGCTGGCGCTCGCCGGTGCCGACCTGGTCGCCCAGGCCAGGACCGGTAGTGGCAAAACCGCCGCCTTTGCCCTGCCGTTGCTGGCCCGGCTCAATCCCCGTGATTTTGGCACCCAGGCGCTGATTCTCTGTCCCACCCGCGAATTGGCCTCCCAGGTGGCCGCCGAAATCCGCCGGCTCGCGCGCTACCAGCAGAATATCAAGGTGGTGACCCTGTGCGGCGGCCAGGCCATAGGGCCGCAGATCGGCTCCCTCGAGCACGGCGCGCATGTGGTGGTGGGTACGCCCGGGCGCATCGGCGATCACCTGCGCAAGAACACCCTGTCACTGTCCCGGGTAAATTGCCTGGTGCTGGACGAGGCCGACCGCATGCTGGAAATGGGTTTCATCGACGCCATAGACGCCATCATCCAGCAGATGCCGACGCAGCGACAGACCCTGTTTTTTTCGGCCACCTTCCCCAACGATATCGAGGCCATGAGCAGGCGTTTCCAGCAGTCGCCCGAGCGGGTGGCGGTGGAGGCCATGCACCAGAGCCTGCAGATCGACCAGCTGTTTTATGTCTGCCAGCCCGACGCCAGGTTCGATGCGCTGGTGCGTCTGCTGGGCCACTACCGGCCGGACAACGCGGTGGTGTTCTGCAATACCATACAGATGGTGCGCGCTGCCTGTGACCACCTGGCGCGGCAGGGTATAAGTGTCGCCGCACTGCACGGTGATATGGAGCAGCGCGAGCGTGACCAGGTCCTGGTGCAGTTCAGGCAGCGCAGCTGCCGCGTGCTGGTAGCTACCGACGTGGCCGCTCGCGGCCTGGATATCGACGACCTGCAGGCCGTCATCAATGCCGAGTTGCCGCGTACACCCGAGGTGTACGTGCATCGCATTGGCCGTACCGGGCGCGCGGACAGGGGCGGGCTGGCACTGAGCATTTTTACCAGCGCCGAGCGCTACCGGGTGGATAGCATCGGGGATTTCCAGCAGCGCGCCATCGGCTTCGAGGCGATCGAGACTATTGCCTGGAGCGGGAGCCCGCTGCCGCCGCCCGATTTTGTCACGCTGTGCATCGCCGGCGGGCGCAAGGACAAGGTGCGCCCCGGCGATATACTGGGGGCACTGACCGGGGAAGCGGGAATCGACAGCAAGGAGGTGGGAAGGATAGACGTGATGGACAATGTCACCTGTGTGGCGATCAGCCGGGAGTTGGCAGACCTGGCCCTGGGGCGCCTGGTCAACGGCAGGATCAAGGGCCGCAAGTTCAAGGTGCGCAAGCTGTGAGGCGCGTGTGAAGATTCCCTCGAAGTTGCTGCCCCTGTATGAGG
>CAYTDW010000613.1:0-2503 GCA_964436585.1 uncultured Halioglobus sp.
ATCATCGTCGGCTTCGGCCGATTCGGCCAGGTGGTTGCGCGCCTGCTGGCCGCCACGAAAATCCGCTTTACCGCACTGGATGCCAGCCACCAGCAGGTGGACTTCGTTCGCCAATACGGCAATGAGATCTACTATGGCGACGGCTCGCGCCTCGACCTGCTGGAAGCCGCCGGCGCACACCGGGCGAAGATACTGCTGCTGGCGATCGACGATGTCGAGGTGTCCGTCGCCACAGCCGCGCTGATTCGCGAGCACTTTCCTTCACTCAGGATCTTTGCGCGGGCGCGCAACCGGCAGCACGCCTATCGGCTGATGGACGCAGGCGTGCAGGTGATCCGGCGCGAGACCTTTCTCTCGGCCGCCGACATGGGCAGGGAGGTGTTGCAGGCACTGGGCATGGACGGCCAGGCGGCCCGCGCGCTGACCGCGCGCTTCGTGGAACACGATGAGCGCCGCTTGCATGAGCACCACAGCCTGCACAACGACGAGGAGAAAATGCGCAGCCTGGCCCGAGAGGCGGCGCGCGAGCTGGAGGAGATGTTCGCCCGCGACGCCAGCGAACTTCTGCCCACAGGCGAACAGAAAGTCTAGACACTGGAGGAACGTGAAATGAGTTATCTGCAAGCAGATGAGGCCAAATGCAGTCAACAGGAGGGCGCGATAGCGCTGCTGATCGAGCCGCGACCGACCGACCTCGGCGAGTTCACCGTACGGCGGGCGCTGCCCTCGCGCGAGCGCCGCATGGTCGGGCCATTTGTGTTCTTCGATCACATGGGCCCGGCGGCGTTTCCGCCCGGCAAGGGCATCGCCGTGCGGCCGCACCCGCACATCGGCATCGCGACCATTACCTATCTGTTCGAGGGTGAAATCATGCACCGCGACAGCCTCGGGGTGGTGCAGCCCATTCAGGCCGGCGCGGTCAACCTGATGGTCGCCGGTCGCGGCATCGTGCATTCGGAGCGCGCGGGCGCGGACCTGGATGTGCTGTCGCACCTGCATGGCATACAGAGCTGGATTGCGCTGCCGGTGGCCGCGCAGGAATGCGCGCCCGCGTTTACTCACTACAGCGCGGCGCAGCTGCCGCAAGTGGACCTCGGCGGCGCTCGCGTGCGCATCATCATGGGAGCGGCGTTTGGTGAGAGCTCGCCGGTGCAGACGTTCTCCGACACGCTGTACCTGGATTGCGCGCTCGATGCCGGCGCGGAACTGGCGCTGCCAGGGGGTGTCGAGGAATTGGCATTCTATGTCGCCTCAGGTTCAGTGGCGGCAGGTGCGGTGGCGATAGACAACGGCAATATGGCCGTGGCTTGTCCAGGACGCGCCCTGACAGTGCGCGCTCTGGCCGACTGCCGCCTCATGGTCATCGGCGGCGCCAACATCGGTCCCCGGCACATCGAGTGGAATTTCGTGTCCGACTCGCGCGAGCGCATCGAACGCGCCAAACAGGACTGGCGTGAGGGGCGCTTCCCGCCCGTGCCGGACGACAGTGAATTTATACCCTTACCCAACTGACAGGAGAATCACATGAGCAGAGACGCGAACCCCGACTATCCGATCCACCCGCTGCTGAGCACGCGGCACAGTCCCTACGCGTTCGACCCGGCGCGACCGGTGGATGCAGCCACCGTGCAATCCCTGTTTGAGGCGGCGCGCTGGACCATGTCGTCCTACAACGCGCAGCCGTGGCGCTACATTGTCGGCATAAAGGACGATGGCACGGACACCTGGGAAAAGGTGCACGCCTGCCTGGTCGAGGGCAACCAGCCCTGGGCGCGCAATGCACCGGTGCTGGCCCTGGGCCTCGTCAAAACGACCTTCGACCACAATGGCAAAGCCAACAGCGCGGCGGAACACGACCTGGGCGCGGCTTCGGCCTTCCTCACGATCGAGGCGGTATCGCATGGGCTGTGCGTGCACCAGATGATTGGCATCGATCCAGGCAAGGTTATCGCGACCTTCGCCCCCGGCCCGGATATCAAGCCGCTGACAGCGCTGGCCATCGGTTTCCAGGGCGTTCCAGGGCACATCCCCGAAGCCTATGCCGAGCGCGACCGCAAACCCCGCACACGGCTGCTGCAGGGCGAGTTTTTGCTATAGGAGGCCTGCAGCGATAGCGCGGGCCTGTCACTTGGGTCCGCGTAGCGGAGCAATCCCCGCGGCGCAACCCGGATTCCGGCCTTAGTCACAAATGTGTAATGAATCCCTGCTAGTGTCGACCGCCGACCCAGCCAAAGGAGATTCCACCATGCACAAGCCTTTTCTTGCACCTACCGCCCTGGCCACAGCACTGCTGTCCGCCTCGTTCGCGATGGCCGCCCCCCCAGTCAAGGAGATAGGCCTGACTTTACTGGGCACCTACGCGCAACCCGCCCCGGCCGACGCGTTCGATGAGAGCGCTGCGGAAATCTCCGCTTACGACCCGCCGAGCAGGCGGCTGTTCGTGACCAATGGCGCAGAGGGAACTATCGACGTTCTCGACCTGTCAAACGCGTCAAATCCTGTT
>CAYTDW010000614.1:0-2501 GCA_964436585.1 uncultured Halioglobus sp.
TGCGAACGGCGCACCGGGCACAGCGCAATGAGTACAGCAAGCAGGTATCAGACCTGGAGGAGCAACTCTGGACGCTCGCCGTCAAGGCGACCAATGAGGACCCACGTGCAGTGACGACCGGCGCATTCGTGCAATCCCTGAACGCGCTTTTGGACGCGCGCGGCGAGCGCAGTGCGCTGCAGGAAATGCATGTGCCCGAAACCGTCCTGCTTTTATTGTTTATCGTGTTTATCGCATCCGGTGGAATGATGGGCTATTCCGGTGGTCTAAGCGGGAAGCGGATCATAGCGCCGGTAGTGCTGGTGTCGCTGTTGGTCACGCTGATCGTTTTTATCATCATAGACCTCGACCGACCAAAGCGCGGCTTGATTCAGGTCAACCAATCCCCCTTGCTGGAACTGCAGCACAGTGTGCGTATGCGGTGACGGTTGATAGCGGCAGGAACTGGCCCTGGCCCGCATAGAGCAGACCCGGCTGTCGATTACCGGGATCGCCTTTATGCCGGGGTTCTCCGCTCTCAGCAATTTCATCCGCGCGTTCAAGCGCTGGACCGGTAAAACTCCCACGGAATTTCGCGGTCGCGGCCATTAACGCGCGCCGCCGGCCTGTGCTAACGTAGCGCCTTCGCTCATTTCCCGGGATTGAAGGCATGTCGCAACTGGAAGGTAAGGTCGCCATCGTCACCGGCGCCGCGCGCGGCCTCGGCCGCGCCTACGCGGAAGCCATGGCGCGGGAGGGCGCCGCCGTATTCGCCTGTGATATCAACGCCTGCGACGATACCGTCGCGGCCATCGTCGCCGCCGGCGGCCGCGCGGTGGGGGCGGTGACGGATATCGCCAGCATGGCCAGCTGCAGCGCGATGGCGGAGCAGGCGCTTGGCAGTTTTGGCAGGATCGACGTGCTGGTGAACAACGCTGCGCTGTACGCCGGCCTCAAGGGCGCCCGCTTCGAGAAGCTCGACGAGGCCCAGTGGGATGCGGTGATGAACATCAACGTCAAGGGCCTGTGGCAGTGCTGCAAGGCCGTGGTGCAACCCATGCGCGATGGCGGCGGCGGCTCCATCATCAACATCTCCTCGCTGGCGGCGGTGTACGGCCTGCCCTATGGCCTGGACTACGTGGCCTCCAAGGCGGCGGTGATCGGCATGACCCGGGGCATGGCCCGGGAGCTGGGCCAGGACCGCATCCGCGTGAACGCGGTGGCGCCCTCGGCGGTGATGACCGAGGGCACCGAGGATTTCTTCGGTGAAAAGCTGGAGAAAGCCAAGAAGGTGATTGCCGCCGGGCAGGTCATCCAGCGCAACCTCGAAACGCAGGATCTCACCGGCACCATTATCTACCTCGCTTCGGATGCCAGCGCCTTTGTCACCGGCCAGACCCATATGGTCGACGGCGGTTCCTGGTTCCTGTAGGGCTATCTCGTGGCGGCAGAGCGGACTTTCCCCGACATCCGTGACGCGGTGGCAAAGCTGTGTGCGGATTATGGCGGCGCCTACTGGCGCAGGCTCGACGCCGACCGGCAGTACCCCACCGAGTTCGTCGCCGCCCTGACCGCGGCGGGCTATCTCTCGGTGCTGATTCCCGAGGAATACGGCGGCAGCGGCCTGCCCCTGGGGGCGGCCTGCGCGGTGCTGGAGGAAATCCACCGCAGCGGCGGCAACGGCGGCGCCTGCCACGCCCAGATGTACACCATGGGCACCCTGCTGCGCCATGGCAGCGAGCGGCAGAAACAGCAGTTCCTGCCGGACATCGCCGCGGGCAGGCTGCGCCTGCAGGCGTTTGGCGTCACCGAACCCGGCAGCGGTACCGACACCTCGCGCATCCGCACCACCGCAGTGCGCGACGGCGACGACTATGTGGTCAACGGCCAGAAAGTGTTCATTTCCCGCACTGAGCACTCGGACCTGATGGTGCTGCTGGTGCGAACCTCGCCGCGACCGGACACCGGCAGCCATACGGACGGCATGTCGGTGCTGCTGGTGGATATGCGCGAGGCGATCGGCAATGGCCTGACCATCCGGCCGATCGACACCATGATGAACCACGCCACCACGGAATTGTTTTTCGACGGGCTGCGGGTGCCCGCGACCCACCTGATCGGCCGCGAGGGCGATGGCTTCAGGTGTATCCTCGACGGCATGAACGCCGAGCGCATCCTGATCGCCGCCGAGTGTATCGGCGATGCGCGATTGTTTACCGCCAGGTCATCAGCCTACGCCAGCGCGCGCGAGGTATTCGGTCGGCCTATCGGCGCCAACCAGGGCGTGCAGTTCCCCATCGCCCGGGCGCATATCCAGACCGAGGCGGCGGCGCTGATGGTGCAGCGGGCGGCGGACCTGTATGACGCGGGGCTGCCCGCCGGGGCCGAGGCCAATATGGCCAAGCTGCTGGCCTCCGAGGCGGCCTGGGCCGCGGCGGATACCTGCATCCAGACCCACGGTGGTTACGGCTTCGCCGCGGACTACGACGTGGAGCGCAAGTTTCGCGAGACCCGCCTGTACC
>CAYTDW010000615.1:0-2495 GCA_964436585.1 uncultured Halioglobus sp.
CCACCGCCGGCCTGGTCCGTGCGGTTCTCTTGAGTTGAGGGCGGCCGGCGCGGTTCTCATCTTGCCCGAAGAAGACAAAATGTCCCTGCCCGGTGAGGGCATACACGAGATGGGTACGGCGCGCATGGGGGCTGATCCGGCCACGTCCGTGCTCAACGCCCATAACCAGGCGCACGAGGTGCCCAACCTGTTTATCACCGATGGCTCTTTCATGACCTCGGCGTCCTGTGTCAATCCTTCCCTGACCTATATGGCATTCACCGCACGAGCCTGCGATTACGCCGTGAAGCAACTGGCAGCGGGCGCGCTGTGAGATCCGTTGCGGTGGCTACAGATAATTGCATTTGATGCACGCCTGCACCCGCACAGACTGCGATTCACGCGGCTGCCACTGGCCTTACATTGACGACTGCACTGCGGTGTGGACTAAATTCCCCCGGGAATTATACTCTGCGCTCTCACGATTGCGCTGGTGCCGGGCCTGTGCCGGCGCCCCGGATATAAAGGATCCTGTAATGATACGTATGTTGTTGGCGCGGGGTCGGGTCCCGCTGTTCGCACTGTTCGCCCTGTTGTCGCTTGCGGCTCCGGCGGTGCTTGCAGCGAACATTCCCGCCACCGCGGTGATGACCCTCTATCGCTTCAACGGCGACCTGAACCTGCCCTACTACGACATCGAGCGCTTCGCCGTTTCAGGTCCGCGTGAACCCGCGGGGACCCTGGTGCAGGGCACTACCCTTATTCCCTGTCTGGTGCTGCGCGGCGGCCGTCCGCTGACCGACAGTGAGGGCACGCCCTTCGTCGGCTTTGAACTCGTCGTCGATCCCCGCAATGCGCAGCCGGAGTCCAGCGCGCGAGTCAGGGACGCCATCGCGCAGCGCAAGGAACTCGCGGTGGCGAACCACCACTGCGGCGCGGATGTGCGCCACGTGATCGACGTGCGCAACCTGTACCCGATGGAGAAGGTGCCATTTTTCGATCCGCCTCGGGGCGCGCAACCAGTGGCCGCAGCGGCGGCCCCGGCGGATGCCAGTACGGCGGATCTTATCGTCCGCGCTTTTCACAACGCCGACCAGTGCGCGCAGGCGAACACCGCGCTCACCGGTCGCCGCGCGGCGCTGCTCGGGGCCTGGGCCGAGTTCGAACGAACCAATGCGGGGCGCTGGCCGGCCGACGACTTCGCGCGCGCCCGTCAATTGGACATCACCATGCGCACCGCGCTGTTCGAGGGCCACCTCGGCCGGGGCTGCAATGCCTACGGCGCCTGCGAGCGCAATATCGTCGCACTCTCCATTCGCAACCGCGCGCTGGAGCGCTGTTTTGAACGCGAGGGCTGCCGCGACCGCGGGGACTATGTGGGCGTCGCCTCGACCGTTTCGCAATACAACATCTGGGATGAATACCTCACCCAGATCTCCGGCCTCACGGCCTGCTACCTGCGCGACGACCTCGCACCGCAGCCCTACTACGCGAAACTGCAGGCGATGTACGCCCAGAATGTCGGGGACGTGCAGCGCATACTGTTCGGGTCTGACGCCGACCTCATGGCGCTGTTTCCGGGCGCATCACTCGATGACATCAAGCGCACCGCGCATTACTACCACGCCCCGGCGATGGGCAAGTGCTTTCCGCAGATCGACCGGGTGGAATACATGACCGGGGCGGTGGCCAGCAGGGGTAGCGACTTCGCCCTGATCGCCAACACCCGCATCCAGGTCGGCGATAAAACCGGCGATGACTACTTCTTTCGCGCGTTCAGGTTCGAAGAGACCGAAGAGCGCGACATCGTCGAGACCCGCGACGACTACCCCGGGTTTGCCATAGACGGGCGCAAGGTGACCCTGGTGGCCGCAAGCGGCTGTCGGCCTTACGGCGTACCGGCCGGCTGTGCGCGGGACGACATCGGGCGACACCGCAGGACGCCGTCTTGGCTGGATGCCGGCAAGCCACTGGGCCTGAGCTGCCGGATCGCCGACCAGGGCGAGTCCTGCACCGAGCCGGCGCGACTGGAGTCGGTTGAAGTGGGCGGCACCTGCGACACGCAGATGCGTCCCGTTTCAGGTGTGCACTGACCGCGCAGGCCCGCACCTCAGCCCCAGGACTGCCGTCCACTGCTGCATTTTCAGGGGCGCGATGGAAAGTCGCCCCTGCCTGAAGATACTGAGTTCGGCGGTTGCGGGGTTTGACTTGAGTGCCTTTACCGGGATCACGTCAGTAAACTTCTCGACCAGGCGGACATCGACACAGTACCAGCGCGGATCCTCTGGCCTGGATTTTGTATCGAAATACGGGCTGCCAGGATCAAACTGGGCCGGGTCCGGGTAGGCGGCCTTTACCACTTCCATGGTGCCGGCGACCCCCACGCGCTTGCAGCTGGAGTGGTAGAACAGCACCAGGTCGCCTTTCCTGACCCCGTCGCGCAGGTTGTTGCGCGCCTGGTAATTGCGAATCCCGTCCCAGCGCGCGGTCTGGTTCTTCTTCGCGGCCAGGTGGTC
>CAYTDW010000616.1:0-2492 GCA_964436585.1 uncultured Halioglobus sp.
GCCTGTATCCGGACATCGGCGCGGTGTTTGACTGGCTCGAGGGTTTCGCACCGGCCAGGCTCACCGGCACCGGGGCCAGTGTTTTCGCGAGCTTCGGGACCGAGGCGGAAGCCGCAGCTGTCCTGCAACAACTTCCCCGGCAATGGCAAGGTGTCGCCGCCAGGGGGCTGAACAGATCACCGGTTATAGCTGCACTATATTGACCCACAAGTTCACTGGGGTGTCGCCAAGTTGGCAAGGCACCAGGTTTTGATCCTGGCATTCGGAGGTTCGAGTCCTCCCACCCCAGCCATACAGCAAGGCCCTGCCCCAAACCCCGGGACGGGATGGAAGTACGGGGCAACAGAGCCTGAAGGCTTTGCAACGCCAGGCAGCAATGGCAAAAAGGGTAGCGCACTGTGTCCTCAAAAATGATGGTCTTTTCGGGTAACGCGAACCCGGAACTCGCCCAGAAAGTGGCGAGCAGGCTGTATTTGTCACTGGGTAAGGCGCAGGTCGGCAAGTTCAGCGATGGTGAAATTGCCGTAGAGCTGAACGAGAATGTGCGCGGCAAGGATGTATTCGTCCTGCAACCCACCTGTGCGCCCACCAACGACAACCTGATGGAATTGATCGTGATGATCGACGCCCTGCGCCGGGCCTCGGCTTCACGCATTACGGCAGTGGTTCCCTACTTCGGCTATGCCCGCCAGGACCGCCGGGTGCGTTCGGCGCGGGTACCCATCACCGCCAAAGTCGTGGCGGACATGATGGTCACCGTGGGGGTGAATCGGGTGCTGACAGTGGATTTGCACGCGGAGCAGATACAGGGTTTTTTCACCTGTCCCGTGGATAATATTTACGGCTCCCCGGTGTTGAATGACGACATCCTGGGCTGCAAATACGACAACCTGATGGTGGTGTCGCCCGATATAGGTGGCGTGGTGCGGGCAAGGGCCATTGCCAAGCAGTTGAACGAGGCCGACCTGGCAATTATCGACAAGCGCCGCCCCAAGGCCGGGGAGGCACAGGTCATGAACCTGATCGGCGAGGTGGACGGCAGGACCTGCCTGCTGGTGGACGACATGGTCGATACCGCCGGCACACTGTGCAAGGCCGCCGATGCGTTGAAGGCGCACGGAGCGGCCGAGGTCATTGCCTACTGTACCCATGCGGTATTGTCAGGCAACGCACTTGAGAACATTCGGAATTCCCAGCTCGACGAGCTGGTAGTAACAGACACGATTCCCCTGAGCGCAGAGGCGCGGGAAATCAGCAAGATCCGCCAGCTCACCATTGCTGGCCTGCTCGCTGAATCCATGCGCCGCGTTGCCAACGAGGAATCTATCAGCGCGCTGTTCCAGTAGGGACGGCGTTAACAGCAACTCATTGCCGCGCCGGTCGCAGGAACGGTAATGATTCATCAAAGGAGTCACGACCATGTCTGACCAATTTGAACTACAAGCAGAAGTACGAGAGGACCTGGGGAAAGGTGCGAGCCGCCGCCTGCGTCGTCTCGCCGACCACGTCCCCGCCATTATCTACGGTGGCGACAGGGATCCCCAACCCCTGACCCTGGTGCGCAAGGATCTGGAAAAGGCGCTCGAAAATGAGGCTTTCTACTCTCATGTCCTGACGATCAACGTCGGCAACGACAAGCAGCAGGCCATTCTCAAGGACCTGCAGCGACATCCCGCCAGGGAAACCGTGATGCACGCGGATTTCCTGCGCGTCAATGAGAACCGGGCCATCAAGGTTCACGTACCCATTCACTTCGTCAACGAAGCGGCTTCCTACGGCGTCAAAACCCAGGGTGGTATCGTCCAGCACCAGGAGACAGACATCGAGGTCCAGTGTCTGCCAAGCAAGATTCCCGAGTACATCGAAGTGGATATGCTCAAGGTGGAAATTGGACAGATCATCCACCTGTCCGACATCACCTTGCCGGAAGGGGTCAGCTCCGTAGCCCTGGCTCTGGGCGAGGACCACG
The DNA here is from genome assembly GCA_964436585.1 of uncultured Halioglobus sp. Taxonomy (GTDB): domain Bacteria; phylum Pseudomonadota; class Gammaproteobacteria; order Pseudomonadales; family Halieaceae; genus JARRPM01. Next base: position 1,970 of record CAYTDW010000616.1, read on the forward strand.
ACCTGGCAGTCGCCTCGATCATCGCGCCCAAGGGCGGCAGCGATGCGGCAGCAGCTGAAGGCGGCAGCGCGGCGGAATAATCCCGTCGCTGCAGGCGGCATTCGTTGACTGCAATCAAGCTGGTAGTGGGTCTGGGTAACCCCGGTAGTGAGTACCGGGGGACCCGGCATAATGCGGGCGCTGATTTCACCGAGGAACTGGCTCGGCGCAGCGGTGCTACGCTGCGCGCCGAATCCCGGTTTTTCGGCCTGGCCGGACAGGTTACATTTTCCGGACATAACCTGCGGCTGCTTATACCCACGACCTTCATGAACCGCAGCGGTAAGTCCGTGGCAGCAATGGCCACGTTCTACAGGATCGCACCGCAGCAGATACTCGTTGCCCACGATGAACTCGATATCCCCCCCGGCAGCGCCCGCTTCAAGCGCGGCGGCGGCCACGGCGGCCACAACGGCCTGCGGGATATCATTCCGGCCCTGGGCAATGACAATGATTTTTACCGCCTGCGCATCGGCATAGGCCA
>CAYTDW010000617.1:0-2482 GCA_964436585.1 uncultured Halioglobus sp.
ACCTCCAGAGTAGCCCATGACACTGGCGGCAGGCAAAGGGTGCTGCGAGACTGATGGTTAAAGTTCGGTAAGCTTAGGTTTCGGTCCTTTGACCTGTGCCTGGGGGCTCTCTCCTTGACGGTACCGAGACGGCAGGGCCACTGAGAATTCCTGTGGCCATCAAAAGTTCTTCAACGCGGAAGGTATCGCCGTGGACAATCAGATGGCGCGGATGGTGGGTTGCACGGAAACCTGGCACAGCAGGGGGATTCACCAATACAGTTACCAGGGGCAGGCCGTTTATCAGGGGCGGGAGCCGCTGCGCGGGATCTCGGGCTCGTGCTTCCGGCGAGTGGAGCATCGTCGAGATTCCACATCCCGTCTACCATGCCCCTTGGGGCTGACTTACGAAGACAGCAATCCCAACCCCAGGGTGTGGCCAGTGGGCCTACCGCGGGCGGCCTGTCTATACCTACACAGAGGATCTCGAGCCCGCCCAGATTCTGAGGCATCGTATCAATGCGCTACCCGGAGCGGGCTTTTATGCCATCCGGGTGCCGCGTACCGACGATCCCGCGCTGGAACGCTGAGAGTCCTGTCTGTTCAGGGCTGCAGTAGCTGCCAGTGCTCCGCCGGGATTGACTCGGGCGGCGCGGTGCAAGCAGCGCGGTAGGTGTAGACCGGTTTACCCCGGTAGGCCCATTGCAGCTTGCCGTCGACGCCGGTGAAGCTGTCCCAGTCTCCGACACTTCGCGTTCGCTTGCCCGAGGCAGCTAGCGGTGACCAGTCGCGCAGGCAGGTTTCCCCGCAGGTCGATTCCAGCGTTCGATCAGCCGTGCGTACATACAGCGACTGACCTGTCTCGGTGCGAAAGACGTAATGGTCGTTTTCGCTCATCAGGCTGATTTCGACCGGCGTGGGTGGTGGCAGTGGCAACTGGCTGGCGGACTCTGGGGAAGGCGGCATGCGAAGCTCCAGTGGCGGGCAGGCCTAAAAAGACTAGACCGGTGGACCTATCCGGTCAATCGTGAGGCCACGCTGTTCAGCCGATGACTATCAAAGTGACTGTAAAAGTCCGGTAGCAGTTGGCTGCGGTCCGGCGTCCGCCCTTGTGTGCTGCAGTTGCTGTAGGGACTGCGAGAAAAATTCGCTTGCGGGTGGGGCAGTAAAAAGCGATAAATGAGCGCTGAATATCATTACCCGTCCACTCAGTGGCGAACTGGGCACGAAGGTCTCGGGGATCCTGGGCAAGTATGCCCAGCAGGAAATCAAGAGCAACGTCGATACGCCGACCTGCGGCGATGTGTCGGGCCCACTGCGCTCCCTGACTGCCAGTTTTGGCTACCAGAACCGGGAGTGCGACGGTTTCTACGACAACACGGTGTCGGGTGAACTGGACTTCATGGATACCAATCGCGAGGTCTTTCGCGGCGCGTTGGACTGGCAGGTCACGGCGGACAGCCTGGTATCCTACCGTTTCGACAGCAGTCGTCTGCGCGAGACCAATAAAGTACTAAAGGTTGTCGACCTGATACCGCTGGACGCCGCCGGCATTGTCAGCCGCATAGATGCCATGCGCGGAGTCCTGGCAGCGGCGCAGGGCTGGGTGCAAATTCCCGGCACCGATCCCCGGATTACCCATCGACTGATCCCCTCCCTGCAGACTTTCATTTCCGCATACAGCAGTGCGATCGCACGTGGCGCAGGCCGGGTCGGCTCGAGGCAGGCCGACCATATGCCCTTTTCTACGGCCGACGTCGAGGGTCATTCACTGACCATTTCCACCAGTCTCGGTAAGCCCCTGGCTGGCCAGGATGTTCATGTAGACATCCGGCATGCCGTCGGACTGGGCGAAGCCCTTGTCGTGGTGCACCTTCTCGAAATCCCGGGTGGCCAGGGCGGCGCAGGTCACCAGCGAGGTGGTGACGGGAATGGGGCGCTCGGGCAAGGTCTGGCCCACGCTGATCTCACTGCTTTTCAGATTCTGTGTCATGGTCGCGGTCTCCACTCAGGCCTGGTCGTTCTTTACGGGGCGGAACTTGAGCACCTTGAAGGTCTGGCGCCCAACCGCCTCACCGTTCTGGTCGGTGAACTCGGTCACTGTCTCGTAGAAATAACCCTCGCCCAGCTCGGTGGTCTTGCGCTCAGAGATGTTGTCGATCACCGTGCGCTGGGAGATTACATCCCCCAGCCGCAGTTCCCGGACATAATCCTGGGTCGTGTCGGTGGGCACGATGCCGTTGTAGCTGTGGGCATCCAGCAGCTCGACCAGCTCCACCTGGGGGTCCTTCGGGCGCCCGGTGCCGGCGACCGCGTAGTCAGTCTGATTCCACACGAACAGCATGGTGGCCGGCGCCATCAGTTCGCCGCGACTTCCCGCGGTAGCCGCTCCCTCATCGAGATGATCGGGATTGGTGGCGTACACTATGTCACCATGGCGTAGGGGTAGGAGGCCATGCACCTGCAAATCAAGACCCAGATGCTTGGTGTGCTGTGTATCATT
>CAYTDW010000618.1:0-2480 GCA_964436585.1 uncultured Halioglobus sp.
CCCCGCTGACGGCGGACACCCGGCCTGCCGGATTGCTCGACTGGGCTGGCCGAATTCTGGTGCTGGATCCCGCGCGTGTCGGGGTGCAGCGCTTCAGCGCCGAAGGGATGGTCGAGGCGCCCCTGGTCTCCTCGGTGTTGACCGCACTGGTCACCGGGCAGGAGCAGCGGGCGGAGCTTATCCGGCTGGGCTGGCGCATCGGCCTCACGCTGTGTGTGCTCGGTGCGATCGCCGCACTGCTCAGCGGCAGCCTGCACCGGGTCCGCAGCCTCGTGTACACGTCCTGCCGCGAGCGCGGTGCGGAGCCAATCGACAAACTGGCCGACGCCATCGACTGGCTGGAGCTCGCCCCGGAGCGCTCCGCCAGCCTGGGCAGGACCGCTATCAGCTACGCCCTGCTGGCGACGGGCCTGCTGCTGGGCGCCGTCGGCCTGGGGGTGTCCAGCCTGCAGTTATCCGCCCTGCTGCTGGCGCTGGCGGGACCGGCAACGGCACTGATCCTGCTGCAGCGCAGCGACCCCGGGCATATCGGAATCCATGAGCGGGAATTACTGCTGGTGGATCACGCGGGCATGTACCACATGGGCAGTGGCGCGCGCATCCACTGCCGCGGTCCCTTCCTGATGATCGACGATGTCATCGTGTTCAGCGGGACCCGGCAGCTGCCCGCATTCTCCGCCGCCGAACTGGCACAGCGCGTGGCGCCGCTGGCGGCGCAGGGGGTACGGGTGGATCGCAAGATCGTGACGGTCAAGCTGCTGCAGGGCCACCATCCGCTGGCCCTCGGGGCCCTGGCGATTATCGCCACGCTCGCCGCCGCCGTCGCGCTGGTGTCGCTACAGGGTATTTTTTGACAAAGCCGCGCCGCCCGGCGGGGCGACAGGGCTTCCCGGTTTTCGATATACTGCGGGCTCTCGCGGTAACGCGCGCCAACGACCAGGGACGACGGCTTGCATGACCAATCCCCCACCAGGGCAGCCGAGCCCGCGCCCGGCGCTGAGGGTCTCCCTGTTCGTCACCTGCCTCGCTGACCTGTTTCGCCCCTCCGTGGCCTTTGCCAGCATCAGGCTGCTGGAGCAGGCCGGCTGCGAGGTCAGCATTCCACTGCAGCAGACCTGTTGCGGCCAACCCGCCTACAACACCGGCGATTATGCCTCCTCGGCACCACTGGCGCGCCAGTTGATCCAGCAGTTCGAGGCAGCGGATTACGTGGTGGTGCCCTCGGGTTCCTGCGCCGGGATGATTTGCCACCACTACCCCAGGCTGCTGGAAGGCGAATGGCGCGAGCGGGCCCTGCAGCTGGCGGCCAAAACCTTCGAGCTGACCACCTTCCTGCACGATATCGCCCGGATGAAGCGCGGCGATCGGGCGCCGGTCAAGCTGCCGGCAGTGACCTATCACGACAGCTGCGCCGGCCTGCGGGAACTGGGGATCAAGGTCCAGCCCCGCGCCCTGCTGCGGGAGCTGTGTGATGCCGAGCTTACCGAACTGCAGCAGACCGAGGTGTGTTGCGGCTTCGGCGGCACCTTCTGCGCCAAGATGCCGGAAATTTCCGGCAAGATGGTGGCTGACAAACTCGCCAGCGCCGTGGCCACGGGGGCGCAGATACTGGCCGGGGGAGACCTCGGCTGCCTGCTCAACATCGCCGGGCGCGCTCGGCGCAGCGGCGCAAGTATCGAGGTCAGGCACATCGCCGAGTTGCTTTGCGGCGACCTGGAGAGCCCGGCCATCGGCCGGGGACAGTGACGGGCACACGGGCTTGAAACAGACCAGCAGCACGTTTCTGGACAACGCCCACGCGGCGCTGCAGGACCCCGCCAAGGTCCAGCGCCGGGACCTGTTGGCCCTGTTCACGCCCCTCATTCGCAACGCGGCCATGGACAGCTTCGGTCATTTCGATGAACTGCGGCAACAGGTCAAGCAGGTCAAGCAGCACACGCTGGATCACCTCGACCACTACCTTGCCAGGTTCGAGCGGGAAGCGCTGCGCAACGGCAGTCACGTCCACTACGCCGGGGACGGCGACCAGCTCAACAGCATCGTGCTGGAGATCTGCCAGCAGCACAGCGCGCGTCGCATCATCAAGGGCAAGTCGATGGTGACCGAGGAAACCAGCCTCAACGACCATCTCAAGCGCGCGGGCCTGCGGGTGATGGAGACTGACCTGGGTGAGTACATCATCCAGCAGGCGGGTGAAACCCCCAGCCACATCGTCGGGCCGGCGCTGCATAAATCCGCCGCGGAAGTGCGCGAACTGTTTCTGGCGAAACACGATCTCGGGGAGCGCGAACTGGCGGAGACCGCCGACATGGTGACCGAGGCGCGACTGGTATTGCGCGAACACTTCCTGAAAGCGGACGTGGGCATTATCGGCGCCAATGCCCTGATTGCGCAGAACGGCTACAGCATGCTGGTCACCAACGAGGGCAACGGCGACCTGTGCGCCAACCTGCCCAATGTGCTGATCATCTGCACCACCC
>CAYTDW010000619.1:0-2478 GCA_964436585.1 uncultured Halioglobus sp.
GCGTTTCCTCGCCGAAGTCCTTCTGGTACACGACGCCATCGTGGTTGATCATGAAACTCATTATGCCGCTGGCACCATAGTCCGCGGGCCATGCAAGCAGCGCAATGCCCTGCGTCAACAGGCCATCGACGAAATACTCCGCTGCGCCCCCCTGCGCGTTTTCGCCCTGGGCAAAGAGAAAACGGTAGAAATAGCCGTGGTATGGCTTGCGCTTGCCCGTGACCGCTTTGTACCCCTCTGCCGCGGCCCGTGCGACGGAGCTGCCTGCCGGGCTCGGTGGCTCTCCCTCCGCGGTCGGCCAGTAGAGTCCGTTGCGCTGACCCGGGTCACTTAAAAGCTTCGCAGCGAAAACACCCGGCTCATTGCCGTCATGCCCTTCGGCCGCGTATTCAAATTGCGCGTCGATAAATCCGCGTGATACCGCGATCGCGCCAAGCTCATTGCGGCCAATGCGACGATAGATGAGCTCGTCAGCCCCCCCTGCCCCGTCCAGTTTCCACTTGCCGTCGATCTTGACTATAGGGATCGGCAAAGGCCAGTCGTTCTCACCCACCTCCAGAATCACGGTGTCCTCCCCTTCAGGCACCAGCTTATGTTTGGCCTGGAAATCCTCGACAAAGTCGGCACGACCGGTGGCATCCGCTACTTCATCCCCGGATGACACTATTTCCTCACTGCCGGGGCCGAGCAGACCACCCAGCGCCACCAGGTCGTTGCTCTGCAGTGCTGCGATCAGGGCGGACACCGTCTCTTCCGGGGTAGCAAACGAAAGGTGATCCTGGGCCCTGCTGAGCTGGGCGCCAAGGACCAGGAGCAGCGCTGAGAGGATGAGCGGTAAGCCACTGCCTTTACCCATAAGATTTTTCATCGCCTTCCTCCCCTTTTGCCGCCAGATTTGCCCATACTGCTACGACCTCTCTTGCTCGCCGCGCGCTCCGACTTGCCGCTGTTGCGCGAACCCTTGAAGGCTGACTGTTGTTTGGGTGCAGCTCTTTTGGCAGTAGTAGCTTGACTCTTCGGTGCAGTTCTCTTGGCGGTAGTTGCCGGCCGCGCAGCGGGCTTGGCAACGCTTTGTTTGCGCGCGACGGAAGTGCCTGCTGTCTCAGACCTGTAGCCCCGATCACGCGCGCCCGCGGTTTGCCGACTGGCCTTGGGACGGGCTGCCGGGTTGGCTGCACCCGCGTAAGTGCCGGCAGGAACTTTTGAGTTCACGGCCGGACGTTGCGCAGCCGGCCGCTGCGCTGCAGCACCCGGTTTCGCGCCGGCATAGTTACCCTGCGGTTTGCGAGCATACGTCTGTCCTGTCGCGGCAGGTCGGTTCTGTGCCTGCCGGTTCAATTCGGCCATCTCCGGCCTGTTGGGACGCGCGGTGCTGATGGGGCTTCGGGGATCCTTGCGGTAGTTGTTCTGACCACCCTTGAATCGGTCGAAAGAATTCCTGCCATCTGCATCAATATAGATATTATTGTTGTTGAAGCTGTTCTTGTAGTTGGACGGCCGGTTGTAGCCGCTTGCCGGTCGATAGCCGTTACCGTAACGGGGATAATAGGGCGGCGGGTAATAACCCCCGCCTCCGTAACCATACCTCGGATAGTAGTGGTCGTCATCGTCGTCATCGAATACCTCGTTGACAAGGATGCCCGCGCCGAAGGCAAGCAGGCCGGTGGCCACCATTTCCCCGCCAGTGTAACCGGTGGAGGTGGTTGTGGTAGTTGTCACGGCTGTAGTGGCGGCGGGTGCAGCGATAGCGGGTGCGGGCGTTGTATAGACCTCTGTGGGGTTGTACTGCGGCACGTAGACGACCTCAGGATTGGCCGGCTGCACCACGATTATCTGTTGATCGTTCTGGGTTTCGGTTGCAACAGTCATCTGCTCCGAACTCTTCAGATTACCCATCTCGGTTGCTTGTGTGCGCAGGCGCTGCACCGCTGCCAGCACACCGGGCTCGTCCGCCTGGAACGCAACACCCAGATCGGTGGTCCAGTTCATTTCCATGCACATCATATCGACAACGGTGGGAAACTGGATCAATGCCAGCATCGGCGGCGTGAATCCAACCGCAGTACCGGCCGCTTCCAGTTCCTTGCCCTCCAGATCCGCATTCTGCAACAGCCAGTTACCGGCATCGAGAACCTCCTGGGGATTGGTCGACGTGGCGAGCACCTGTGCGAGCACCGGATCGGGATACAGCGCTATCGGCGCGAGCAGGGTCTCGAGCGCCTCGGGGCTGTATGACACCTGATCGACCGCTGCGGGCGGGGTGGCCGGAGCAGGCTCCGCCGTCACCGGAGCCACAGGCGGGGGCGCAGGTGCCGGCTGCACTTGAACGCTCTCAGCCTGCGCTGGTGGCTGCTTGTCGGAGCAGGCCGGCAATGCCACACCAAACGCAAGTACTGCCGCTATCGATGCCGCAGTAAATGGCAATCTGTTCATAGTGTCGAACTCTCATTTGCGGAAAAATTCAATGAACTACTTGTC
>CAYTDW010000620.1:0-2477 GCA_964436585.1 uncultured Halioglobus sp.
ATTGATCACAATATCGGGTATGCGCCCGGTTGACGCCAGCTGGTCCACCAGTGCCGTATAGGCGGCCTCGTCGGTGACGTCCAGGCGGAGGATGTGGCATTGCCGGCCCAGGTCCTCGACCAGGGGCCTGAGTTGCTCGAGCCCCGCCATGTTGACATCGGTGGCGATGATGTCAGCGCCGCCCTCGGCGAAGACCAGTGCCGTCTCGTAGCCGATGCCGGAGCCGGCGCCGGTAATAAAGACATTTTTGCCGGAAAACTGCTTGTTCATCGGTAACTCCCTGGTTCGCTAACTGGGCGCCGCCGTAGCCAGGCCGCGCCCGCCCGATTCTGCACCCTGGCGCTGTCGACTGCAAAGTATCGCCGCCGGGGCGCGGCAGCCAGCCACGGCCCCGGATGCTGTCTCGCGTTGGTGTGTGCTGCTGTGGTTACAGCGCATTTCACGACTGTTAGACTTCCCACCCTGAAGAGCGAGGGCTCACCATGCCGCGTAAATGTCCCGCGGAGTGTGCCCCGGATACAGGAGATCGCACCAGTGACGAGGAAAGTCAGCGCCCAGGTTGTTATCGATATGCCGCGGCACCAGGCCTGGGACAGGCTGCGGGATATCTCACTGGCGCACAACTATGTGCCGGGCATTATCAGAACCAAAATTGTGAGCGAGCAGGCCGAGGGTGTGGGCGCCAGTCGCTACGTTTATCGCAACGCAAGGAGCTATATCCAGGAAACAGTTGTCGAGTGGCATGAAGGGCAGGGGTTTCTCATCCGCCTGCACCGGGGCGACAGGCCGGCTCCCCCCTTTCGCAATGCCTGGTTCCGCTACCAGCTGGAGGATGAGGGCCGGGACCGGACCCTGTTTACCGCCAGCCTCGAGTACGAACTGCCCTGGGGCGCCCTGGGGGCCTGGCTGGAGAAAAAAATGGAAAAAACCGTGCGCTCAACTATCCGCGACGTGGCCATCGCAATGAAGCTGTATTATGAAACCGGGCAACCCACCACGGCGGCGGCGTTGCAGGCCTGTAAGGCCACACTGTGACGGCAGTCAACGCCAAGCCGTCCGCCATGGCCGAGGCCTACAATGAGTCGGTGCCCCTGGAGTTCACCCGGGCCCTGCTGGCCCAGGCGCGGGCGCACGACAAGGATGTGGCGGCCATCCTGCAGGCCGCGCGCTTCCCCTTCGATCCGCTGCAGCAGGACGTCCAGGCCAGCTTCGTGTCCCGGGAGCAGTACAGCCGGCTCTGCGTGGAGCTGTTCCGGGTGATCCAGGACGAGTCCGGCGGCGCCATGCCCGGTGTGCCAACCCCTCCGGGAACCCTGCGGCTTATTGCCCTGAGCATGATCAACAGCGCCAATCTCGCCGCGGCCCTGAAGCGCGCTATCGAGTTCAATGCAGTGTGCCGCGTGCGCCAGGGCGCCGGGATCGTCAACCAGCTGCTGGTGGACGAGCGCGGCCGGGAGGCATCGCTGGCCTATTTCAGCAGCGATGACGAGCCCGGCCTGCAGCACCGCGTACTGTGCAGCCTGGGCATCTGGCTGCGCTTCTGCGGCTGGTTGATCGGCCAGCAGATCGATATTACCGGGGCGACCTGTGCCGGCCCCAGGCCCGCGTTCACCGCCGGCGTGCGCCATTTCTTTTCCTGCCCGGTGCATTACGGGCAGCCCCTGAACTCGGCGACCTTCAGTGTGCGCCATCTCGAGGCGCCTATCGTGCGCGACGAGGAGCAGCTGGAGGCTTTCCTCAAGCTAGCCCCTTACCACCTGGTCATCCAGCCCCAGCCCAGCCCGCTCAGTATCACCCACCGTATCCGGGAGATACTGGGGGACGATTTCCGCCGGGAGATGCCCAGCTTCGAGGAGCTGACACGGCTCCTGCACATGTCCGCCAGGACCCTGCGCCGGCGCCTCGAGCGGGAGGGCACGTCCTACCAGCGCATCAAGGACAACGCCCGCCGCGATGTCGCCATCAGCCTGCTGAGCCGGGACGGGTTCACGGTGAGCGAGGTAGCGGAACAGACCGGTTTCAGCGACCCCAGCGCCTTTCACCGCTCCTTCAAGAAGTGGACCGGGCAGTCACCCGGCAGCTACCGCTGAGCGATTCCGCGCTGTTAATTGGCTGTTCTGGTCATGTATATATACCCGGGCGGTGATTAATCCTGACCGCTAGCGGGTATGATAGCACTGCGGCTGCCGGGCCGATCGAAGAGCCCCGTAATGCTGATAAGTATAAACACGCGCCAGGTACATCCTCCGCGGGATGTGAACCTGGGGCCACAACAGAAGGTAAACTCATGATGTCGCAAGATAAAATCACAGCTTTTCCGGTTAAGACCGCCATCGCCGCAGCCCTCGCCCTCGCGGCCCTGCCGACCTGGTCACAGGAGAGCCTGGTGCTGGAAGAAGTGGTGGTGACGGCCCAGAAGCGAACGGAAAACGTGCGGGATATTGCCGCCACCGTGAACGTGGTCAGCGGCGACAGTA
>CAYTDW010000621.1:0-2476 GCA_964436585.1 uncultured Halioglobus sp.
AGTAGTCCATGGCGCCGGTGAACACCAGCGGCAGGCTCCCCGCCAGGAAGGGGCTGGGCCGTGGGGCATCGCGATCGAAGTCCGGGTCGAAATAGGCGCAGTTCACGCCGTTGTTGTAGAAGCCGATCTTGTGGGCGGTGGCCGGGGACAGCTGGTGGAACAGGTCGGCCTCGGCGGACGACACGAACAGGCCGGCATCGAACTGCGCCGCTAGCTCCTGCTCCAGTGCCAACAGGCAGCGGGCCTCGCGCCGGTAGACCGCACTCAGGGGCCAGGGTTTCTGCAGCGCGTACTGCTGCCACTTGTCCGAGTCCACATCCACGAAATCGATTACCTTGCGCTGGAAGCCCTGGCCCCCGGCCGGCAGGAACTGGGCCATGGCCGAGGAGTAGACGATGGCGTGGCGAATGCCACGTTCCGCCACGGTTTGGGCAACCCATTGCCGCAACCCGGCGTCGGCATAGTAGGGAATCGACAGGGCCTGCCCGGACCATAGGCCACGCACACTGCGCAGGGTGGCCAGGCGGGTATCGAGCGGGCGCAGGCAGACGGCCCTGCAGAACTTCTCCACCTCGGGTACCCAGGGCCAGTCCTGCGGATCGTCCACGAAACTGCCCAGATAGATGTCGAAGTGCCGGCTCAGGTGGTGCAGCAGGTGGAAAGCGCGGATCTTGTCGCCCTTGTTGGGCGGATAGGGGATGCGGTGGCACAGGAACAGCAGCGCTGGTTTAGCGGCGGCTGGCTCCGCAATGGCGTCCGCATGGCTGACTACTGGCATGGCTCCGGTCATGCCACTAGCCCAGGTTGCGCGCCAGCGGCGGCCCCAACAGGTTGGCCACCGGCAGCGGCAGGCGTTGCCAGGTCTGCACCATAAGCCGGTACTTCGGGTTCAGCGGGTTCACATCCGGCACCCCGGGGGATTTCACCAGGAAGTACTCATAGGGCAGCGGCCGGGGCTCAAAGCCGAAGTTCTTCTTGAAATCGAAGGGTCCGGTGCCGGCCTTGCTGCGGCCGAAATCAAATAATTTATAACCCTGTTCGCGGGAGCGTCGCATCAGCTCCCAGTACATGAAGTGATTCACGCCCTTGATGCCGCGGGCCGCGGCGGTGCTGCCGCCGTAATAGGGGAGCACCTCGTCCCTGAAGTAGAAGTTCATCACGCCGGCCACGTCCTGGCCCTGGTGGGTGATCATCAGCACGCTGCAGTCCTGGCCGAACACCTCCCGCAGGATGCGCAGGTATTTCGCTGAGAACACCGGCGTGCCCAGGTTGCGCACGCTCTCCGCATACACCCGGTACAGGCGCTCGGTGGCATCGTCCCACTCGCTCTGCAGGCCCTCCGCGATACCCTTGCGGATCATCGCCCGCTGGCGATTGGGGATGGCCATCAGGTTGGCGTCGTCAGTGTCTTCGATGGCCTTCCTGAAGGTGTAATACAGTTCCTTCACCGGCCAGCCGCTGTTGCTGGGGCTGACATTTCGCAACTCCAGTGCACCCACCTTGAGGCGGTCGGCGAGCTGACAGGCCTCGGCACGCAGGGCGGCGGCGGCCTCCTGCGAGTCCGCGACAATGCCGCCGTACACACAGAACGGCAGGGAGGACAGGGAGTGGCCGAACAGGGCGCTCCTGACCTGCGCCAGGGGCAGGATACCGACGATGGCGCCGCCCTCCTGCGCATACAGATAATGCGTCCTGTGGCCGAAGCTGCGCTCCAGCACAGTCTGCCAGCCGGCGCGGTGGAAAAACGTGGCTGCAGGCGCACGCTGGACATACGCGTCCCACGCGGCCCGGGCGGTGGCGTCCAGCCGCTTTACCTGCGGCGCCATCAGGCCCGGCCTCCCGTGTTGCCACCTGCCAGAAAAATGTCGTCCATCCGACCCCAGCGGAAGTCGCCCAGCAGGCGCTGCAGCCGGCCGTAGGTGCGGTGCAGGTTGAGGTAATGCCGGAAGCGGGTTTTTACGCCCAGGCCCTCGGGCCGTGGCTGCTGCGGGTCGATCTCCCAGGGATGGAAATAAAAGATACCGGCCTGCTGCTCCTGCGCATTGACGCGATTCAGCGCCCAGCGGGAGAAGGCGTAGGGAAACAGGCGGAACCAGCCGCCGCCACCGCAGTTGAGATTGCGCCCTGCCAGGGCCACGGTGGTGATGGGCACCTCCAGCAGCCGGCCCTCGATCGCCTGGAAGGCGAAGCGCGGCGCATCCGGGATGCCGTAGTGGTCGTGGCGGATGGGTACGATACTGGAGCTGTAGCGATAACCGGCCTCCGCCAGCTCGTTCCAGGCCCAGGGCGCCTCGCTGGCGCCGATGGAATAGCTGGCCGCCCGGTAGCCCTGCACCGCCTGGCCGCCCACATCCTCGAGTAAGTGGCGGGTGCGGGTTATGTCCGCGCGGAATTCCACCGCCGTCTGGTTGCTGACCCGGATATGCTGCCAGCCGTGGCTGGCCAGCTCGTGGCCGTTGTCGACAATTCTCCTGAC
>CAYTDW010000622.1:0-2475 GCA_964436585.1 uncultured Halioglobus sp.
AAGCCGACATAGCCCGGAGGCGCGCCGATCAGGCGCGACACCGTGTGGCGCTCCATGTACTCGGACATATCGAAACGGATCAGTTCCAGCCCGAGCAGGCGCGCCAGCTGGCGTGTGACCTCGGTCTTGCCGACGCCGGTGGGGCCCGCCAGCAGGAATGAACCGATGGGCTTGTCCCCCGACCTGAGCCCGGCACGGGCCAGCTTGATGGAGGTCGCCAGGCTGCTGATCGCCTGGTCCTGGCCAAACACCACCATCTGCAGGTTCTTCTCCAGCTTCTGCAGGGTCTCCCTGTCATCGCTGTTGACTGATTTGGGCGGGATACGGGCAATCTTCGCCACTACCATCTCGATATCGCTCACCCCTATGACCTTCTTGCGCTTCGATACGGGCAACAATTGCTGGTAGGCCCCTGCCTCGTCGATCACATCGATAGCCTTGTCGGGCAGGAAGCGGTCAGTGATATAGCGGGCGGAGAGATCAGTGGCGACTCGCAGGGCCTTGTCGGTGTAGCGCAGGCCATGGTGCTCCTCGAAGCGCGACTTCAGGCCCTTGAGGATGCGGTAGGCGTCGTCTGCGCTGGGCTCGGTCACATCGATTTTCTGGAAGCGCCGGCTGAGGGCCTTGTCCTTGTCAAAAATACCGCGGTACTCGTGGTAGGTGGTGGAACCGATACAGCGCAGCTTGCCGGAGCTCAGCAGCGGCTTCAGTAAATTGCTTGCATCCATGACACCGCCGGACGCGGCGCCGGCGCCGATAATGGTGTGCACCTCGTCAATGAACAGGATGGCGTGGTCACGCTTCTTCAGTTCAGCCAGCAGGCCCTTGAAGCGCTTCTCGAAATCGCCCCGGTACTTGGTGCCTGCCAGCAAGGAACCCAGGTCGAGGGAATACACCACGCTATCCTTGAGTATGTCCGGTACATCGCCATCGACGATCTTCTTGGCCAGGCCCTCCACGATGGCAGTTTTGCCCACGCCGGATTCCCCTACCAGGAGCGGGTTGTTCTTGCGCCTGCGCGCCAGTATCTGGGTGACCCGCTCAACCTCGGCCAGGCGCCCGATCAGCGGATCGATGTGGCCGGCCTTCGCCTCCTGGTTCAGGTTTGTCGCGAAACTGTCCAGGGGATTTGCCTCGCCCTCCTCCGTTCCCGCCTCGCCGGTGCTGGCGGGGCCGGGGTCACCGGGTTCATTTTCATTCGACACCTTGGAGATGCCGTGGGTAATGTAATTCACGACGTCCAGGCGGGCGACGCTCTGGGTCTTGAGGAAAAAGACGGCCTGGCTTTCCTGCTCACTGAAAATGGCCACGAGGACATTAGCCCCGGTGACCTCGCTCTTGCCGGAGGACTGGACGTGAAACACCGCCCGCTGCAAGACCCGCTGGAAGCCGAGGGTCGGCTGGGTGTCGCGGTTATCGTCATCCGCGGGAATCAGCGGCGTGGTGGCATCGACGAACTCCACCAGGTCGCCGCGCAGCCCGCCAATATCTGCGCCGCAGGCCTTCAGTACCCGAATCGCATCGTTGTTGTCCAGCAGCGCCAGCAACAGGTGCTCCACCGTCATAAACTCGTGGCGCTTGCTCCTGGCGCCCCGGAAGGCTTCGTTCAGCGTTTGTTCCAGGTCCTTACTCAGCATTTACCGCTCCCGGGGCCGTCAGCCCTCCGATGCCTCGATTTCACACAGCAAAGGGTGTTCATTTTCCCTTGCATACTGGTTGACCTGGGCTGCCTTGGTCTCGGCAATATCCCGGGTGTACACGCCGCACACGCCCTTTCCCCTGGTGTGCACGGTCAACATCACATGGGTGGCCTGCTCCCGGTTCATACGAAAAAACACCTCGAGCACTTCTACCACGAACTCCATCGGGGTGTAATCGTCGTTGATCAACACCACTTTGAACAACGGAGGGCGCTTTAGTTCAGGTTTCGACTCCTGCAGCGCAAGCCCGCCCTCCGAGTCGCCCTCCTCCTTACTCATACGCCAGATATGGACCGGCCGGATGTATTTCACTAAAACCATACTCGTTTCGACGCGTAAATTTAACTGCACAATTTCTCTATATGGCTACATTATACGGGATTTCAACAGGGGGCAACGGCGCGACCGGGGACTTGACCGGGACTGCACCGCTACAAGCCTTCAGGCAGCGCCAGGCGCCGCAAAGAAAAAAGGGCCCGTGTACCCACGCGCCCTCCGCTACCGCTTATTCGACCAGAAACTAATCCATTGACTTGATAATCGCCTGGCCGAATTCTGAGCAGCTCAGCAGGGTTGCACCCTCCATCAGGCGCTCGAAGTCATAGGTGACCGTACCCTTCTGGATAGCGCCGTTCATGCCCTTGATGATCAGTTCCGCCGCCTCATTCCAGCCCATATGGCGCAGCATCATCTCCGCCGAAAGGATCAGTGAACCGGGATTCACCTTGTCCTGGCCGGCGTATTTCGGCGCGGTGCCATGAGTGGCCTCAAACAG
>CAYTDW010000623.1:0-2474 GCA_964436585.1 uncultured Halioglobus sp.
TTACCTGGCCGGCCTGGGCGTGGGACTGTGGCGCAGCACGGCGGAACTGCAGCGTATATGGAAGGTGCAGCGGGAATTCACTTCGCAAATGAAAGCCCCCGCCCGGCGCAAGCGCCTGGCCTCCTGGGGCGCCGCGTTACAGCGCACCCTGCTGCCGGTGCCCTAACCGCGGTGGGCGACATCATTCCCTTTCGCCGTCCCTCGCTCAAGGAGCAGCACAAGGGCAATACCCTGTGCCGTCACGGACACCACAAGTGGGTGGTGGACAGGGACAAACAATTTGACGTGAAACAGGGCAAGCTGGTTACCGTATTGCGCTGCACTCGCTGCGGCAAGCAGAAGGTCGAGACCCGCTAGCTGCCCGCATGCACGGAGTGTAAGGCCTATGTACTTTGATCTCACCCGGATAGCAGCATGACCTTTTCCGCGATACGTTACGAAACCGCCGGGCGCATTGCCCGCATAACCCTCAACCGGCCCGAGCGACTCAACGCCATATCCGCCAGGATGCCCGCGGAGATCGCCGCGGCGGTTGCGCTGGCCAATGACGATGACTCCGTGCATGTCATCATTTTGCAGGGTGAGGGCAAGGGTTTCTGCTCGGGTTATGACCTGAAGGAATTCGCCGAGGCCCCGGGCGAAAATGCGGGGGTGCAGGACATGCCGTGGGATCCCATGCGGGATTACCGCCACATGAAAGCCTGTACCGACCATTTCAGCTCCCTCTGGCGCAGCTACAAACCGACCATAGCCAAGGTGCACCACGTCGCCGTCGCCGGCGGTTCGGACATCGCCCTGGCCTGCGATTTCGTCATCATGGAAGAGGAGGCCCGCATAGGTTATCCGCCGGCCAGGGTCTGGGGCTGTCCTACTACCGCCATGTGGGTGTATCGCCTGGGCGTGGAAAAGGCCAAGCGCATGCTGCTCACCGGCGACCTGGTCAGTGGGCGCGAGGCCCGGGACATGGGGTTGGTGCTCGATGCGGTGCAGCCAGCGGACCTGGAACAGCGGGTAATGCAACTGGCCCAGCGCATGGCCGGTGTGCCGCGCAACCAGCTGATGATGCAGAAGCTGATGATCAACCAGGCTTATGAGAACATGGGGCTGGCCAACACCCAGATGATCGCCACCCTGTTCGACGGTATTACCCGGCATTCGCCGGAGGGTATGTGGTTCAAGGAGTATGCGCAGGCCAACGGTTTCGCCGCTGCGGTGGAGTGGCGCGACAGCGGTCGCAATATTCCCCAGGGGCGGGATCGCAATACATAACAGCGGGCTAGACCAAGCCTGCACAGGCGGGAGACCCACATGCCAGGGCAAGCACTGTTTGCAGACCTGCTGGTTATCGACTGCGCCAGCTTTATCGCCGGTCCGGCGGCCGGCACCATCCTGGCCGACTTCGGCGCCCGGGTGATCAAGATCGAACCGCCCGATGGCGACGGCTATCGCAAACTGAGGCACCTGCCGGGGGTGCCACGGTGTGACAGCAACTACCCCTGGCGGCTGACCAACCGGGGCAAGCAGAGCCTGGCGCTCGACCTCAAACAGCCTGAAGCCAGGGCAGTGCTGGAGCAGCTGGTGAGCCGCGCGGACGTATTCATTACCAACTATCCACTGGCTGTGCGCGACAAACTGCGGCTGCAATACACGGACATCAGGGCGCTCAACCCGAAGCTGATCTATGCCTCCCTCACCCCCTATGGCGAGTCCGGCCCGGAAGCGGGCAGTACTGGCTACGATGCCACCGCGTGGTGGGCGCGCTCCGGACTGATGGATTCCGTGCGGGCATCCAGCGATACCCTTCCCGGGGTGTCGGTCCCGGGTATGGGCGATCATATGACGGCCTGCAGTCTGTACGGCGCCATTGTTACCGCTCTTTATCAGCGCCAGCGCACGGGGGAGGGCTGCATGGTCGGCAGTTCGCTGCTGGCCAACGGCCTGTGGGCCAATGGTTTCAACGTGCAGGCGGCACTGGATGGCGCCGATATGAGCGTGCGTTTTGATTCAGCAAAACTCAGTGCTTTCACCCAGATTTATCGCTGTCGCGACGACCGCTGGTTCCTGCTGACGATTCTGCCCCAGGCACAGGAAGCCGCCTGGCCGCGCCTGGCCGGTTGCCTGGGCCATGGGGAATGGCTGGACGACCCGCGCTTCGCTACTGCAACAACCAGGCATGAGCATAACCATGCGCTCACGGCCCTGCTGAGGGAGGCCATTGCCGAACAGGACTGGAATTACTGGGAGGCCAGCTTTGCCCGGCACGGGATTACCTGTGGCCGGGTGGCCAGGGCGGCCGATCACCTGGAGGATGCGCAGGTTGCCGCCGCCGGCCTGTTGAGTGATTTCGATGACGGCAGCGGGCGCACAGTGGATAGCCCGATGTATGTGGGCGGAGCGATGAAACGCCAGCCCTCCGTCGCCCCGGAGGTGGGCGAGCACAGCGCGGGAATACTCAGCGACCTGGGTATCGACGC
>CAYTDW010000624.1:0-2473 GCA_964436585.1 uncultured Halioglobus sp.
GATGCTGGGCCGCAGCAGCAGGTCTTCCGGCGGATAGCCGCTGAGCGTCAGCTCGGGAAAGACGACGATGGTCGCAGCCGCCGCGCTCCCGGCCCGGCTGATGGTTTCAATCACCCTGGCGGTATTCCCGGCAAAATCCCCGACCAGCGTGTTCATCTGTGCCATCAGGATATTGAGGGTTGTCATCAGCCATCCAGGGTGAGGGAGCAGGGAGCTATTGTGCGAAAAAGTGCAGGTCATGGCCAGTGCATTCTGGCCCCGCCTGCCCCGGCGCAGGCCTAGGGAAAGGCCAGGCACGAGGGTACGCTGATTTCTCTCCCGTGCCTGTTACACTAGCGCCTTTATGTACCCGCTTTGGGCAGGAACAGGCAAGTCCCACGTGAACCGCACGGCCATACTGACGCGACCGACACCACACTCCCCGGGGCAGCAGAACCTGGCACTGTTCCGGATTTACATTGCCTACCGCTCCCTGCTGTCGGTGGTGCTGCTGATCATGCTGGTGAGCCCGAACACCCGGCAACTGGTGGGCTCGCTGAATCCCACGCTCTACCTGGGCATTGCCCTGGGCTACCTCGCGACCAGCGTACCGCTGGTAGGTTCCCTGTCCTACCGACTCAACCAGAACCAGAAAATGCTGTTCCTGATTTTCCTGGTGGACATCGCCGCGATCATGCTGCTCGCCGACAGCAGCGGTGGCATGAGCAGCGGCCTGCCGATCCTGCTGGTCATCACCGCCGCCGCGAGCGCGGTGCTGCTCACCAATCGCACGGTGGCCACCCTGGTAGCCGCGATCAGCGCTATTGCCCTGCTGCTGGATACGATGCGTCTGGTCCTGATCGACGTCGCAAACCCCAGCGCGTTCTTCCCGGCGGGCCTGCTGGGAGCGCTGGTGTTTGGTGTATCAATCATGGTGCAGGCCATTGCCGGGCGCCTCGGCAAGGCCGAGGAGCTCGCGCGCAACCGCGCCAGCGACCTGTACAACCTGCAGCGGCTCAACGAACAGATCGTCCAGCACATGGACACCGGTATCCTGCTGGTAAACCACGACGGGCTGGTGCGGGTGATGAACAAGGCGGCGACGGGCCTGCTGGCCCCGGAGCGGCCGGTGGCGGTGGAGCAGGGTCGCCAGTTGGCGGACTACAGCACGGAACTGGCCTACCAGTTCGAGCACTGGAAGGACTCGGGCCAGCACCGGGCAAGGCCCTTCAGCGTGCTGGATGGCGCCCCTCCGGTGATTGCCCACTTCCGGGAACTGCAACCCAACGCCCGCGGGGAGGCGCTGGTGTTTGTCGAGGACTACACTCCCGTTACGCAATATGCCCAGTCGCTCAAGCTCACTTCCCTTGGACGGTTGGCGGCCAGCATTGCCCATGAGATACGCAACCCGCTGGGAGCGATAAGCCACGCCGCGCAGCTCCTGCAGGAGTCAACGGAGCTTTCTGAGGGTGACAAGCGGATGGCGGACATCATCCAGCACCACTGTCTGCGAGTTAACCAGATCGTCGAAAACGTCATGCAGATATCCAGGCGCGAGCCGCCCAAGCCCGAATACATCATGCTGTCCACCTGGCTCAACGACTTTGTAAGCGGCTACCTGAAGGCGCTGAATCGCCCGGCAGACATCTCCATCGAGTGCGACTACCGGGAGCTGCTGGTGGAGTTCGACCCGGAAAACCTGCAACGGGTGCTGGCCAACCTGCTGGACAACGCCCTGCGCCATAGCGCCATGGCCACAGGCCGGGAAACTGCAAGGATCGCCGTCGGCCTGGATTTCTCGGCGCACCAGTGCCTGATCGACATCATCGACCCGGGTAGCGGTGTGGCGCCGGCGGACCAGGCCAAGTTGTTCGAGCCGTTTTTTACCACTGTGGCGGCGGGCAGCGGCATGGGGCTGTACCTCTGCAAGGAGTTGTGCGAAATCAACAATGCCGACCTGAGCTATCGGCCGACCAATCGCGGCGAAAGTTGCTTTCGCATTACCCTCAACCAGCGTGCGCTATAGCGGGGATCACAATGGCCAGGCAACGTGTTTTGATTGTGGACGATGAGCCCGACATCCGGGAGCTGCTGGACATTACCCTGAGCCGGATGGGGCTGCAGACATTCACGGCGGCCACCCTGGGCGAGGCCCGGGCCAGGGTGGCCGAGGTGGAGCCGAACCTGTGCCTGACCGATATGCGCCTGCCGGATGGCAATGGCATCAGCCTGGTTGAATATATCCAGCATGATTTCCCCCATATCCCCGTGGCCATGATCACCGCCCACGGCAGCGTGGAAGCGGCCATCTCGGCGCTGAAAGCCGGCGCCTTCGACTTCATCAGCAAGCCGATCGAACTGGATACGCTGCGCAAACTCGTGACCAGCGCCCTGCAACTGGAGGGCGACACCAGCCGCGCGGACCATGCGGTTGACCATGACCTCATCGGTTCCGGCGCGGCGATCACCCAGCTGCGCAGGCAGATCACCCGGC
>CAYTDW010000625.1:0-2457 GCA_964436585.1 uncultured Halioglobus sp.
CGGTGCGCAGCAGCAGCTCGCCCAGCTGGGGAATGAACAGCAGCTCACCGTCGGCGCAGTAGAAATAGCGCTGGTGCATGGAACGGTTGGCGGCGTACAGGTGAATGCCCATGCCCGCCTGGGCCATGGCATCGCCGTTGGCTGCGATGGTGACCAGGCCCTCGATAAAATCGGTGGGCGCTGCGGGAATATCCAACGGGTCCCAGCGCAGCATATTCGGCGGTGTCGGCACCTCGGTGATCGGCGCGGTGCGCACCCGGTCCTGCTGCCAGCCCTGGTAGTCTCCCTGTACCGCCGATGGCCGTATGCGATAGAACCAGCTGCGCCGGTTATGGGCGCGGGGCGCGGTAAACGCGGTGCTGTTGAACTGCTCCGCGTACAGGCCGTAGTTGACCCGTTGCGGGCTGAAGCGGCCGACGGGCAGGGCGCCCGGCAATGCCTCGCTCTCGTGTTCATTGCCGAAGCCGTGCAGGTACTGCAGGCCGGTTGCGACGCTTGAAGTATCAGTTGTCATGAAATAACTCGCTATTGATCTGGCCTGCTATCGCCAGGGCCTGTTCCAGTATGTGTTGGTCCCCCACCTGGTTGGCCAGCAGCAGGATGAGGCGGGCATTGATCTGTTCGCTGGCCGCGGGGCTGCGCTCCCGGTGGACGTCCGCCAGGGCGGCGTAGAAGGCATCCGCGTCTGAGAAATTGGGTTCCAGCTTAAGTTGGTTCATGCGGCTTGCTCCGCTGGCAGTTCAAAGCCCATGGCGCGCTTGAGGGCCGCCTGGATCGCGCCGGGGTCCAGGCGCCGCCAGCGCGCCGCCACGTGCTGGTCCGGCCGTATCAGGTATACGCCGCCGGACGCCAGGTTGTAGCGCTCGGTCAGCACGCCCTTGTGATCGCTCAGGCACAGGGTGTTGGCACCCCCCGCAGCCGGAGCATCCACCCGGATGATCTCGATCAGGTCGCCACCCGCGCGCAGCGTCGCCGCCAGCTGTTCGAGACCGGCAACCAGGGTGGCATCGAAATTTCCCTTGATCAGCACGCTGAAATGGCTGCCCAGGTGGTTGAGCAGCCAGCCACTGTTGTTGCCACCGCGCACCGGCGCGTCGACACAGGCCGAACCCGGGCGCATCGCGCCGGCAAAGGTGTCCGTGTCGGGCGTGCTCAGCGGCGTCTCCTCGTAGGTGCAGGGCTTCGACAGGCGGCCGCTGTTGACCAGGGTGCGGGCGAAGGGGAACTGGCGCGACATGTCCAGCACGGTGTCGCGGAACACCCGGGTGATGTGGTTTTTCGGCGTCATGAAATCCGTGGCGCGGGTGGAGTGCAGGATATTCTCCCGCGCGCCATGCTGCCGCTCGGTGTCATAGGTTTGCAGCAGCGGCGCCGGCGCCCGTCCCTGCATCACAGCGGCCAGTTTCCAGCCCAGGTTTTCCACGCTCTGCAGCGCCCCGTTCGCGCCCCGGGCGCCGAAGGGGGAGACCTGGTGAGCGGAATCCCCGATGAAAAATACCCGGTGGTGGATAAAGGAATCCATCTTGCGGCAGCGGAAGGTATACACGCTCGCCCACTCCAGCTCCCACTCCATCTCCTTGCCCAGCATAGCCTCGACCCTGGGGCGGATGTTTTCGAGTTTCTTCTCTTCCTCGGGGTCGGCGTCCCAGCCCAGTTGGAAGTCGATGCGCCAGACATTGTCGGCCTGCTTGTGCAGCAGGGTGGACTGGCCGGGGTGGAAGGGCGCGTCGAACCAGAAGCGGCGCTCGGCGGGAAAATCCGCCTTCATGATGATGTCGGCAATCAGGAAGCGGTCCTCGAATACCTGGCCCTTGCTTTCAAGCCCGAGGGATTCGCGGATCGGGCTGTTGGCGCCGTCCGCCACCAGCAGGTAGTCGCAGGTCAGCCGGTAGTCGCCGTCCCCGGTATTTACTGTAATCATCGCACCCGCGTCGTCTGTTTCCACCCGGGTCACTTTGTGCAGCCAGCGCAGCTCGATCTGCGGCATCTGCCTGCAGCGGTTCACCATGTACTCTTCCATATAGTACTGCTGCAGGTTGATGAACGCGGGCACCTTGTGGTCCTGTTCCGGCAGCAGGTTGAACTCGTAGATCTGCTCTTCGCCGAAATACACCCTGCCGAGATTCCAGGTGACCCCCTTGTCCAGCATGGGTTGGCCGCAGCCGTAGCGGTCACAGATCTCCAGGGTGCGCTTGGCCAGGCAGATGGCGCGGGAGCCGACGCTGACAGTGTTGTTGTCATCCAGCACCACGGTATTCACGCCCTGCAGTGCCAGGTCCATGGCGGCGGCAAGGCCCGCCGGGCCGCCGCCCACGATGATAACCGGGTGATGGACCGGTTGGGCGGCATCCTGGTCGGGGCTGTGGATATACGGGTATACGGGATTGGTATAGCTGCTGGGCATCGGCGGTGCTTCCGGCATGGGCATTATAGTTGCATTTGAGAATAATATAGAAG
>CAYTDW010000626.1:0-2456 GCA_964436585.1 uncultured Halioglobus sp.
GTCGTCATTCCAATGTCCTCCTAGAACCCCCCGTGCGCTTCCATGTGGGCCAGTTCCTCGGGACTCGAGGTCCGGCCCAGGATGGCGTTGCGGTGGGGAAAGCGGCCGAAACGCGCGATGACGTCCCGGTGCGCCGCGGCGTAACGCACGAAATCGCCCGTGGCGGCCGCGCCGCTACTGCCTGCCAGCTCGGTGAACAGGCGTACCGATTGCTCCTGCACGGCCAGGTCCTCGCAGTGCTCCAGCGGCAGGTAGAGGAATACCCGGTGGATCGCCGGCAGCGCCAGGTGCCGCCCATTGGCAATGGCCGCTTGCGCCGCGGCCAGGGCCTTGCCGTCACCGGCGAATGCGCCGGGCGTGTCGCGAAACAGATTGCGGGTGAACTGGTCCAGCAGCAGGACCAGGGCGATGAGACCCCTGTCATCTCCCGTCCAGTGGTCGAGTTCGCCGGCGAGGCCTCGGGGCACCAGGCCACCGAAGCGGGCGGCCACGGCGGCATCAAATTCCGCGCCGCCGTTGAACCACAGCCGCTGCTGCGCGGGCGCGGCAAAGCCGGCGGCATCCAGCGGGCCAAACCAGAACTGGTGAATGGCGGCGATATCAGTAGTCACGGTGGCATATTTTCCCGGGTTCAAACCTGCCTGCAGCTAACCGGCGCGGGCATCGTATGTTAACGTATGGCTCCCTTTGAACCAGCATAACGGAGACAGATTATGGCATTACTACCGGCGGCGGACATTTTCCTGCAGGCCAACGCGGCGCGGGAGGGCGTGACCACCACTGCCAGCGGCCTGCAGTACGAGGTGCTGGAGGCCGGCAGTGGCGCCAGCCCCGGGCCGAGGTCCACCGTGGTAACCCATTATCACGGCACCCTGGTGGACGGCACGGTGTTTGACAGCTCGGTGGCGCGGGGCGAGCCGGCCCGGTTCGGCGTGAACCAGGTCATCCCGGGCTGGACCGAGGCCCTGCAGCTGATGTCGGTGGGCGCCAGGTGGCGTATTGTCTGCCCGCCACAGCTGGCCTACGGTGAGCGGGGTGCCGGCGCCGCCATCGGGCCCAATACCGTGCTGGTGTTCGAGATCCACCTGATCGCAATCAAGGACTGAGGCGCGGCGGCCGCAGGCCCGGCAATTTCCCCGCTGCGCGCTTA
This sequence comes from uncultured Halioglobus sp., assembly GCA_964436585.1. Classification (GTDB taxonomy): domain Bacteria; phylum Pseudomonadota; class Gammaproteobacteria; order Pseudomonadales; family Halieaceae; genus JARRPM01. The sequence goes on from CAYTDW010000626.1 coordinate 1,151, forward strand.
CATTGGCGCAGGGGTTTTATTACACTGGGCGCCTTCCTCCAAACCCTCTTCCACGGTGGATCCGGTAATCATGAGACGTGTTGTTTTCAATCAGAAAGGCGGGGTCGGCAAGACCAGTATCACCTGTAACCTGGCGGCGATAGGCGCGGCCATAGGCTATCGCACCCTGGTCATAGACCTGGACGTGCAGGGCAACACCACCCATTACCTGGTGGGGGAAATCGACGCCGAGGCATTCCCGGCGGAGGCCCAGGGCGTGGCGGGCCTGTTCAAGCAGACCGTGGGCTCGCGCAAGATGGGCCAGAACCCCGACTCCTTCGTCTGGGAGACCCCCTACGAGAACCTGTACCTGATGCCCTCCAGCCCGGTGCTGTCGGTGCTGGAGAAGGAGCTGGAGTCGCGTTACAAGATCTACAAGTTGCGCGACGCCCTCGACAAACTGGACGGGGAGTACGACCGGATCTACATCGACACCCCGCCCAACTTCAATTTCTTTTCCAAGTCGGCCCTGATCGCGGCGGACTCGGTGCTGGTGCCCTTCGACTGTGACAGCTTCGCCCGCCAGAGCCTCTATTCGCTGATGGAGAACGTCGCCGAACTGCGCGAGGACCACAACCCGGAGCTGGAAGTGGAGGGCATCGTGATCAACCAGTTCAGCGCCCAGGCCCGCCTGCCGGGCGAGCTGGTGGCGGAACTGGAGGCCGAGGGCTACCCGATCTTCAACACCTACCTGACGACTTCGGTGAAGATGAAAGAGTCCCACCGGGACCACCGGCCGCTCATCGACATGGCCCCCGGCCACAAGCTGACGGCCCAGTTCCTGGACCTGCACGCCGAGCTGGAGAAAACCCGCTCGCGCAAGGCGGCGTAAGACGTAACCTCAGACCTCCGGCAGCATCCTGCCGGCCTTCTCCACCGCGTCCACGTATTCGTCCAGCAGCCGGTAGATCACCTGCCGGCAGGACTGTACCTCATTGATCTGGCCGATCACCTGGCCACAGGGATTGAACGCCACTTTCTGGCAGTCGGCCACCCCGGCGTAGGCGGAGGTGCGGCGCATGCCGTCCGAGGTGACCATGCCCTGCAGCGGCATACCCAGGGGCTTGGGCGCGTCCGGGCGCTCCCAGGCCTCGGTCCACTCGTTCTTCAGCATGCGACAGGTTTTGCCGGTCCAGGAACGGGAGATCACGGTATCCTCGCTGGTGGCCCTGAGCAGCGATTCTTTCTGGGCGGGCTGGGTATGGGCCTCCTCCACCGTGAGCCACAGGGAGCCGGTCCACACGCCCGCCGCGCCCATGGCCAGGGC
>CAYTDW010000627.1:0-2446 GCA_964436585.1 uncultured Halioglobus sp.
GTCGATGATGTACTGGTTGTCCTAGTGTGCGGGAGGAATCGCCACAGGCTGGGAACCAGCGGAGTATATGATATTGCAGGCGGCGTTTACCTCGACCTTGACAGATTTGTCCGTTACCTCTACCCGGGTACCCGAAAGCACCCTGCCGGTGCCGGCAATGGCGGTGACGCCGTTGTGCTTGAACAGGCCCGTGATCCCCCCGGTCAACTGCTCGACGATGGTGTCCTTGCGCCGGAGCATTGCGGGAACGTCGATACTGGCCCCCTGTACGCTGATACCGTGGACGCCCAGGCTATCCCTTGCCTCGGCAAATTTGTGGCTGCTGTCCAACAGGGCCTTGGAGGGAATACAGCCGACATTCAGGCAGGTGCCACCCAGGCGCACCCTGCCCTTGTCATCCAGCCACTGCTCCACGCAGGCGACGGACAGTCCGAGTTGGGCAGCGCGAATCGCTGCGACATAACCGGCTGGGCCGGCGCCAATCACCACAACATCGTATTTTTCAGCCATAGATTCTTTCCCGTATTGTCTGTGCGCTACAGCGTCAGGCGATTACAACTGCAGCAGGATGCGGGCCGGATCCTCAATAAGGTCCTTGATGGCCACCAGGAACTGCACCGCGGTCTTGCCATCGATCAGGCGGTGGTCGTAGGAGAGGGCGAGGTACATCATCGGCTGGATAACAACCTGCCCATTCACTGCCATCGGGCGATCCTGGATCTTGTGCATACCCAGGATGCCTGTCTGCGGCGGATTGAGGATCGGGGTTGACAGGAGCGAACCGAATACGCCCCCGTTGGTCACGGTGAAAGTGCCGCCCGTCATATCGTCAATCGTGAGCTTGTTATCCTTGGCGCGAATGCCGAGGTCGCGAATGGCGGCCTCGATATCCGCCAGGCTCATGAAGTCGGCATCGCGCAGCACGGGCACCACCAGGCCGTTGTCAGTTGAAACCGCGACACCGATATCCTGGTAGCCGTGGTAGACCACATCGTTGCCATCGATCGAGGCATTGACGGCGGGATAGCGTTTCAGCGCCTCGCAGGCCGCCTTGACAAAAAAGCCCATAAATCCGAGGCGGGTGCCATTGTGGACTTTCTCGAACTGGTCCTTGTACTTGCTGCGCAGCGCCATGACCGGCGCCATGTTGACCTCGTTGAAGGTGCTGAGCATGGCCGTCTGCTGGGTGGCATTGAGCAGGCGCTCGGCAATCTTGGCGCGCATCCGGGTCATGGGCACCCGCTTCTCGACCCGCTCACTGGAGGGTCCAGGGGGGGCATCGGGGATGCCGGCCGACGGCGCGGCAGGTGCCACTGCCGGTGCGGCTTCCTGCGTCTTGAGGTGGGCCAGAATGTCCTCCTTGAGGATACGACCGCCCTTGCCACTGCCGCTAATCAGGGCGGGATCCAGGTTGTGTTCCTCCAGCAGTTGTCTGGCGGCCGGGCCGGCCAGTTCCGCGGCTTCGGTACCGGCTTTCGCCGCGGCCGCAGCGGCGGGCGGAGCACTCGCGGGTATACCGCCGGCAACCGCTGCCGCACCCTGCTCGAGGGTGGCCAGCAGCTGCTCGCTCTGGATGGTGTCGCCCTGCCTGGCATGGATCCTGGTAATAACGCCGTCCTCCGGCGCCAGCACTTCCATCACGACCTTGTCCGTTTCAATTTCGACTATCAGCTCGTCCCGGGCTACCGCATCACCCTCGGCCTTGTGCCAGGCAGCGATCTCACCATCTGCAACCGACTCTGGAAACGCCGGGGCTTTAATCTCAATGGACATCTCGATTCCCTGCTCTGCTACTCGCTGGCCGATTTGTCGGCAGCCAGCGCCTGGTTGATGAATAGTTCCTGTTGGGCCACGTGCAGCGCCATGTAACCCGCTGCCGGCGCCGCCGACGCGTCCCGGCCCACATAGCGCAGGTAGACGTCACGGTGATGGTGATGGATAGCCCGGCGCATATGATGCTGGCTGGAGTACCAGGCGCCCTGGTTCACGGGCTCTTCCTGGCACCAGATGGCGTCGTTGATATTCGGGTAGGCACCCAGAATCCCGAGCAACTCCTCTTCCGGGAAGGGATAGAGCTGCTCCAGTCGCAGGATTGCGATGTTGCCGATGCCGCGCTCCCGCCGGGCGGCGCGCAGGTCGTAAAACACTTTACCGCTACACAGTATTACCCGCTCCACCGCGGCTTTATCGATATCATCGGTCTCGTCCAGCACATTGAAAAAGCGGCCGTTGGCGAGATCCTCGAGCGTCGAGATCGCCTCCTTGTGGCGCAACAGGCTCTTTGGCGTCATCACGATCAGGGGTTTGCGCAGGGGTCGGATAGCCTGCCTTCTGAGCATATGGAACACCTGGGCCGGGGTGGTGGGAACACAGACCTGGATGTTGTGCTCTGCGCACAACTGCATGAAACGCTCGAGGCGGGCGGAGGAGTGCTCGGGGCCCTGCC
>CAYTDW010000628.1:0-2443 GCA_964436585.1 uncultured Halioglobus sp.
GTGACCGAGGAGTCCTTCATCATGAAGGCCGAGAAGGAGAGCCGCGAGCGCAAGACCCGCTACGAGGAGCGGCAGGCGGTTGTTGTCGAGCAGGTAGCCGACGACGAGGATGATGATGCCGACGACGAGGCCGGGGACCGATAAGCTTCCCCCGTCCTGTCCCGTAACGTCTTTCTGTAATGAATAAGGTTTAAAGGAGTATCACCATGGCACGTTTTTTCCGTCGCCGAAAGTTCTGTCGCTTTACCGCCGAAGGCACCAAGGAAATCGATTACAAGGACCTGGAAACGCTGAAGGCTTATGTTTCCGAAACTGGCAAGATCGTTCCCAGCCGTATTACCGGCACCAAGGCCAAGTACCAGCGTCAGCTGGGCACCGCGATCAAGCGCGCGCGCTTCCTGGCACTGCTGCCCTATTCGGATTCGCATCAGTAGAGGCCTCTTGACCGGCGCGCCAGGGCAGCGAGACCCGACATGAAAGGGCTGGCGGCGTTTGCGATGCGCGGTCGCTTCCAGGCGCTGCTGGTTGCTGCGGCCAGCGCGGGAAGCCTGTTGTTTTGCTGGATCAGTGCCGCCGTGGTGGCGCTGGTCCTGTTGCGCAAGGGCGCTGGTGCAGGTGTCTGGTTGTTGGCCTGGGCGCTGCTGCCCTCCGGGGCCGTATTGTACGCCTACGGGGACAGCGGCCCCCTGAGCCTGCTGCTGGGAACCGCCTTGCTGGCCGCAGTATTGCGCTCCACCGTGAGCCTGCCGCTGGCCCTGCTGACCAGCGTGCCGGTGGGTGTCCTGACCGGGCTCGGGCTGACCGCCTTCGGCGGTGCCTACCTGGACCAGATCGTGCAGGCCTTCGGCCAGTTCATGGCATCCATGGAGCAACAGCTCTCCCAGGGTGGCGAGGCTGTAGTGCTGGCCCGGCCAGATGCCGCGCAGGTGGCGGGGATGCTGGGCGCAGGGACCGCCGCCGGTTCCGCCCTGTGCCTGCTGCTGGCACGCTACTGGCAGGCGGCGCTGTATAACCCGGGTGGGTTCGGGCAGGAATTCAGGGCCCTGTATTACCCGCCGGTGATAGCCCTTGGGCTGGCGCTGGGTGCGGTTGGGCTGGCCAGTGCGGGGGCCGGGTACCGAACCTGGGCGGTGATTGCGGTAGTGCCGCTGGCCCTGGCCGGGTTGGCGCTGGTACATGCCCGCGCCGCGTGGCGGGGACAGGGTAAAGGATGGCTGGCCGGCTTTTATCTGGCCTGGTTACTGTTTGACCCGGTAAAGTTAGTGGTGGTGTTCGCGGCGATTGCCGACAGCTGGTTCAAGTTTCGCCAGCGCTGGACCGGGAAACCCGGAACCGACGTCAGCACACGTGAAACCGACGAAGACCGATAGATTTTGAAGCCGCGGGAGGTAACTCCCCGAACAGAGGAACGTAAGATGGAAGTCATTTTGCTCGAGAACATCAGCAAACTGGGTGGCCTGGGTGACAAGGTCAATGTCAGGGCCGGTTTCGGCCGCAACTACCTGGTGCCGCAGGGCAAGGCCGTGCCCGCCACCGCCCGTAATATCGCCGATTTCGAAGCCCGCCGCGCCGAGTTGGAAGCCGCTGCCGCCGCTACCCTGGCCGCTGCGCAGGCCAGGGCAGAGTTGATCAACGCCCTGGGGCTGATCTCCATTCCCGCCAACGCCGGTGAGGAGGGCAAGCTGTTCGGCTCGGTCGGTACACGCGACATCGCCGAGGCTATTACCGCCGCCGGTTGCGACGTGGACAAGTCCGAGGTGCGCCTGCCCGAGGGCGCGCTGCGCCAGCTCGGTGAATTCGAAATCGCCATCCAGGTGCACGGCGATGTATTCGCCGCCGTCGCCATCGCGGTCATCCCCGAGTAGTGGCACTTGCCCGCCCCCCGGGGCGGGCGCCAGCCGGGCCATGGCCGAACCCGAATTTCCCCGCAATATAGCCGAGCTGCCCTTCCGCGGTGACGGCGAGATCGCGCGGATCAAGATGCAGCCCCACTCGATCGAGGCGGAACAGTCCGTCCTCGGCGGCCTGCTGCTATCCCCGGATGGCTGGGACGTGGTGGCGGGGGTGGTGGCCGACGCCGATTTCTACCGACCGGACCATCGCCTGATTTTTCGCCAGATCGCCCGTCTGGCCGAGGCATCGGAACCGGTGGATGTGATCACCCTGGCGGACAAACTGGACGCCCGCGGGGAGCTGGCGTCCGCCGGCGGGCTGCCCTACCTCGCGGAACTGGCCCAGAACACGCCCAGCGCGTCCAATATCCGGGCCTACGCCCAGGTGGTGAAAGAGCGCGCCAGCCTGCGCCGGCTGATCGAGGCGGCCCAGGAAATCGCCGAGAGCGGTTTCAACCCGGAAGGGCGCACCTCGGACCAGCTGGTGGATGAGGCCGAGCGCCGCATCATGCAGATTTCGGAGCAGGGCCCCAAGGCGGGCGGTCCCCAGG
>CAYTDW010000629.1:0-2442 GCA_964436585.1 uncultured Halioglobus sp.
CCGCTGCTGCCGTGGTTCGCGGTCGCCTTCCTGGGCTTCGTGGTGGTCAACAGCATTGGCTGGATCCCCGCCGCGGCGCAGGAAACGGGCAATCACCTGTCCATGTGGTGCCTGACCGCCGCCATCGCCGCCATCGGAGTCAAGACCCAGCTGCAGGAACTGGTCTCAGTGGGCATCAAGCCGATCCTGCTGATGCTGGGCGAGACCGTGTTCCTCGCGGCGCTGGTGCTGGGGGTGCTGCACTGGGGAGGTTGAACACAAACCCGCAGCGGCGTGGCAGGGGCCACGCTTCCATGCTATACCCAATTCAAACATGACCCAATGCACACTGAGGCACCATGATCTGGCCAGAGATGCCCAACACAGAGCGATCTACTGGTGGTCCCCAGCAGACTTACAAGGGGCGGTACCGCGCCGGCAAGGCCCTGCGGGAGGTCTGTCCGCGGGAAAAACATGCCATCTGGAAGCCCGCCAGGGACCGCCCGGACGCGGTTTCTATCGTTCTCGAAGCTGAGCGGGGACGCGTCGCGAAGTTGCTTCCCCTGCGCCACGGCCGGATGGTCCGCTCCCCGTTCACCTTCTATCGCGGCTCGGCACTCGCCATGGCGGCCGACCTCGCGTCGACGCCAGCCACCGGGGTCAATATCCAGATCTGCGGGGACGCGCACCTGTCCAATTTCGGAGGATACGCCACGCCCGAGCGCCGGGTCATCTTCTCCATCAACGACCTCGACGAAACCTCACCGGGTCCCTGGGAATGGGACCTCAAGCGACTCGCGGCAAGCTTTATCGTCGCATGCCGGGACAACAACCTGAGCGAAGCAGTTGCCAGGGACACTGTCATGACCTGTGTGCGCAGCTACCGCGAGTCCATGGCCGAATTCAGCCGGATGGGAACGCTCGAACTGTGGTACGAGGCGCTGGATGCAGAGGTTCTGGTCGCGAACATCAAGGACGTCAACTTCCGACTACGCGCCCTGAAGCGCCTGCAAAAGGCGCGCGCGCAAAGCATCGCCGAGGACATCTTCCCGAAGCTGGTGGAGTACAAGAGGGAACTGCCCCTGATAAAGGACCAGATTCCGACGATCTTTCACGCCGAGGGCCATCCCCCAGGACAGATTCGGCAAACGGTGCGCGCCGCGCTGGCCAAATACCGCGACACCTTGTCACCGGCAACACAGTCCGTGTTCGATCGCTACACGCTCCGGGATGCCGCTATCAAAATCGTGGGCATCGGCAGCGTCGGCACCCATTGCTGGGTGTTACTTTTCATGGCCGGCCACGACGACCCCCTCTTCCTCCAGATCAAGGAGGCCCGCGCCTCAGTGCTGGAACGATACACCGCAACGAGTGTCTTCCGTAACCATGGCCAGCGGGTCGTGCATGGCTACCGGCTGATGCAGCCGGCCAGCGACATGTTTCTCGGCTGGACCCGGGGGCCCAGAAGCCATTACTACGTGCGTCAATTGCGGGATATCAAGATCAACATCCGCGTGGAGACTCTCGGCAATTCCGAAATGGACCTCTACGCCACCTGGTGCGGCAGGGCGCTGGCACTTTCCCACGCCCGCTCCGGAGAGTCGATTACGCTGTGCGGGTATATGGGGAAACGCGACGCCCTCGATCGGGCCATCACGGCGTTCTCGGTGGCCTATGCGGACCAGACTGAAAAAGACCACGCTGCGTTCGAGCGCGCCGTGAACGCAGGATCGGTGGAAGCATCCATGGAAAAGGACCGGTGACGACAACGCGCCGGCCCTCCACGTAATCCTGAGAGTGGTCCCTCGCAGCCAGCGTTACAGGTGCGCTCCCCGCAACATATAGGCCAGCGCCATGGTTTCACCGCTGGGCGCCTTGTCGTCCTGTTTGCCACGCGCCTTGGCGGAGGACGGGAACAGCGCGAAGGCCCGCGCCAGCACGCTGTCGTTGAGCTTGGGGGCGACCGCGTAGCTCATTTCCATGGTCTGGCCGAGGATGGTCTTGACCCGCTTGGTCCTGTTGATTGCAGAGCCGACGACCAGGCTGGAGGCTTTATCCACCGACCAGGAGGGTGCGTAATTGTAGATCTTGGTCGGTGCGATCATGGCCGTGCGCACCAGCGGCATGTAGATCGTGGTGATATCGATGTTGTCCTTCTTCACCTCCGAAGACAGGCTGCGCGAGAACGCATCCAGCGCCGACTTGCTGGCCACATAGGCGGCAAAGCGCGGTGCATTGGTAAGGCAGCCGATGCTGGAGATATTGATGATCTGGCCGCCCTTCTGGGCGACCATGGCGGGCAACAGGACATTGATCAGCCGCACGCAGCCAAAGTAGTTCAGCTGCATCGTGCGCTCGTAATCGTGAAAACGGTCCAGCGACTCCATCACCGCCCGCCTGATCGAGCGGCCGGCGTTGTTGACCAGGACATCCACCCGGCCAAAGCGCTGGACGGTCGCCTGT
>CAYTDW010000630.1:0-2440 GCA_964436585.1 uncultured Halioglobus sp.
CAGGCGGACGCCCTGCGCGGTCTGTTCGGCGAGTACCGCGCGCCGACCGGCGTGCCGCCGCGCCGGCTGGCGGCGGCCGTACCGCGGCTGCGCCCGGTGCAGGCGCGCGTCGCGGCGCTCTCGGAGCGACTCGGGCGCCCGCTCAAGATCCTGATCGGCAAGCCCGGCCTCGACGGCCACAGCAACGGCGCCGAGCAGATCGCGGTGAAGGGCCGCGACGCGGGCTTTGAAATCGTCTACGAGGGCATTCGCCTGACCCCGTCACAGATTGCCCGGGCGGCGCAGGAGGAGGGGGTTCACCTGATCGGCCTGTCGGTCCTGTCCGGCAGCCACCTCGAGCTGGTGGCGGATATCCAGGCGGAGCTGGCGAAAATCGGCGCCGGCGAGGTGCCGCTGATCATCGGCGGGATCATTCCCGAAGACGACGCCCGCCAGCTGCTGGCCAGGGGCGTGGAGGCGGTGTTCACCCCCAAGGACGTGGACATGAACGCGATCATGACCAGGCTGGTCAACATCATTCGCCGCCGCAACGGCCTGGAAGAACTGGCGTAGCCGCGCAGGTGACCCAGCCGGCATTCACCCTGGACCCCGCCCGGCTGGCCGCTGCCGTGCGGCGCGGCGAGCGCCCGGCGCTGGCCCGGGCGTTGAACCTGCTGGATGACCGGCGCGGCGAGTCCCGCCGCCAGGCAGCGGAATTCCTGAAACAGTTGCACGCCAGTCAAACAGGCGATGAGGGCCACCTGATCGGCATGACCGGCCCGCCCGGCGCCGGCAAGTCCAGCCTCACCGCCGCGCTGATCACCGTGTGGCGCCGGCGCGGCCTGCGGGTGGGCGTGCTGGCGGTGGACCCCTCCAGCCCTGTCAGCGGCGGCGCCCTGCTGGGGGACCGGCTGCGCATGAAAACCAGCGCCGACGACGATGGCGTGTTCATCCGCTCCCTGGCCTGCCGCGGCGAGTTCGGCGGCCTCTCCGCCGAGGTGTGGCCCATGAGCCTGGTGATGCTCGCCGCCTTCGACGTGGTCATGATCGAAACCGTGGGTGTGGGCCAGCGGGAGATCGACGTTTCGCGCCTGTGCGACACCACCTGCTTCGTGGCCCAGCCCGGCTCCGGTGACAGCATCCAGTTCCTCAAGGCGGGCATCCTCGAGGTGCCCCATGTGCTGGTGGTCAACAAGGAGGACATGGGCGCGGTGGCCCGCCGCACCCTCGCGGAACTGGGCACAGCCCTGGGCCGGGCCCATACTGACGGCGACTGGGAAGTACCGGTGCTGTCGGCCAGCGCCACCGCCGGCACCGGTATCGAGGCCCTGGCCGACACGCTGGCTGCCCATGGTAAAGTTATTCGTGATAGTAAGCGCTTACACGAGCGGCGCCGGGGCTACACCGCCCAGTGGCTGCTGAAACGCCTGCAGGAGGAGTTCGGCAGCCACGGCATCAACCGGCTGGGTGGCGAGCGGGCCATCCTGGAGCAGCTGGCGGGGGAGAACCTGTCGCTGTTCGAACAGCTGCAGGCCCCGCGCCAGCGCCTGCTTGCAGAGCATCCATTCCCAAGGTAGAGACCAGGAGGTCACCATGCGCAGCCCACGAGATTTCTTCAAACCGCTGGCACTGGGAGCGCCCGCGCCCCTGCGCGATATCCCCGTGCGCCCCTCCCGGATGATCCACTTCTTCGATCCCAGCAATCCCAAAATGGCGGAGAAAGCGCCCGGCATCGCCGCCAGGGTGGATATCCTGCTGGGCAACCTGGAGGACGCCGTCGCCATCGAGAACAAGGAAGCGGCCCGGGAAGGCTTTATCAGGATCGCCCGGGACAATGACTTCGGCGACACCCAGCTGTGGACCCGGGTGAACAGCCTGGACAGCCCCTGGTTCCTGGAGGATGTCACCCGCATCGTCACCGAGGTGGGCGCCAAAGTCGACGTCATCATGCTGCCCAAGGTGCAGGGGGCATGGGACATCCACTACGCCGACCAGCTGATCGCCCAGCTGGAGGCGAGGGCCGGCCTCAAAAAACCGATCCTGCTGCACTGCCTGCTGGAGACCGCCCTGGGGGTGGCCAACGTGGAGGAGATCGCCAATGCCAGCCCCCGCATCCAGGGCATGAGCCTGGGCCCGGCGGACCTGGCCGCCTCCCGGCGCATGAAAACTACCCGCATCGGCGGCGGCCACCCAGGCTACCTGGTGCGCAACGACCCGGACCCGGCCAACCCGGACGCCGCCCGCGGCACCCACGCCCAGGACCTGTGGCACTACACCATGGGGCGCATGGTGGACGCCTGCGTCAGTGTCGGCGCCCTGCCGTTTTACGGACCCTTCGGCGCCATCGACGACCCGCTGGCCTGCGAGGACCAGTTCCGCAACGCCTTCCTGATGGGCTGCGTGGGAGCCTGGTCGCTGCACCCCAGCCAGATCGAGATCGCCCGGAACGTATTCAGCCCCC
>CAYTDW010000631.1:0-2439 GCA_964436585.1 uncultured Halioglobus sp.
AGCTGCTGGAGTTCCTGGGGGAAGCGCAGCTGGACCGAGTGGGCTGCTTCCAGTACTCACCGGTCAAGGGCGCCGCCGCCAACGCGCTGCCGGACCCCGTGCCGGAGGAGGTAAAACAGGAGCGCTGGGACCGTTTCATGGCCCTGCAACAGGAGATCAGCGCCGATCGCCTGCAGGCCAAAATCGGCAGGACCATTGAAATATTGATCGACAGCGTCGACGAGCAGGGCGCCATCGGGCGCTCCAGCGCGGATGCGCCGGAGATCGACGGCAAGGTCTACCTGGACGGCATCACCGACCTGAAGCCGGGCGATTTGGTCGAAGCCGAAGTCACCGGCGCGGACGAATACGACCTCTGGGCAGGCTGAGCCTGCGATGAACCTGCTGCTGTTCACCGCGGCGGACCGCCTCGGCGACGGGCGGATCCGGATTGCGGACCACCGGCTGCAACACCTGGTGCAGGTGTTGGGCGCGGGCGTGGGCGACCAGCTGCGGGTAGGCGAGCTGGGCGGCCTCAGCGGAACCGGCACGTTGCTCCAAATCAATTCCGCCGAGGCAGTACTGGCGGCAGAGCTGGACACGACACCGCCACCAAAGCTGCCGCTGCGCCTGGTGCTGGCCCTGCCCCGCCCGAAGATGTTGCGGCGCATCCTGCGCAGCGCGGCGGAACTGGGCGTCGCCGAGCTGCACCTGATCCACGCCTTGCGGGTGGAGAAGAGCTACTGGCAGACACCGGCGCTGCAGCCCGAAACCCTGCGCGGTTACCTGTTGCAGGGCCTCGAGCAGTCCCGCGACACGGTGTTGCCGACGCTGCAGTGCCACCGCCGCTTCAAGCCCTTCGTGGAGGATGTCCTGCCGGGCCTGGCCGGCGGCCGGCGCGCGCTGCTGGCCCACCCGGGAGATTACCCTCCCTGCCCCCGGGGCCTGCAGCAGGACACCCTGCTGGTGATAGGACCCGAGGGTGGGTTCATTCCCTATGAAGTCGGGAAACTGCAAGCCGCCGGCTGCCAGGCCGTGTCCCTCGGCCCGCGCATACTGCGGGTGGAGAACGCGCTCTCCGTCCTGCTGGGCCGCCTGTTCTAGCAGCGGAACCCCGGGCTGTAGTGTTTATTCCTTGACGAGGGTCAAGGTGTTCCCGCCGGCCTCAGGCTAACGTTGCAGGGTGCACAAACCACCCCACACAAGGAGCCCTGGATGCTGACGGTTGCGGAAATCATGACGCGGGAACCCTATACACTGGGTCCCGACGACACGCTGGTAACGGCGCGCCAACTGATGGCGGAGCACCATATCCGGCACATACCCATCGTCAGCGCCGCGGGTGCCCTCCTCGGCGTGGTTTCACAACGGGATGTACTGGCGGCCGGTGACACCACGGTGCTAAGCCACAGCAGTGGCAACCCGTTCGAAGCCTATGTCGCGCTATCCGCGATCATGTCGACACCGGTGCAAACCGCCGATGCATCGGCCAGCCTGCGCGGGGCGGCCCTGCACCTGCTGAAAAACAAGGTCGGTTGCCTGCCGGTGCTGCGCAAGAGCAGGCTGGTGGGTATTATCACCGACTCCGACTTTGTCGCCGTCGCCGTCAACCTGATGGAGCAACTGGAAGCGGCTGAGCCCGACGAGGATGACTTCGACGAGGATGAAGCATTTTCCTGAGGGGTATATTGGCGCAGGGCCCTGCGCCGGGTTCTACGCCGCCGCGATACCGACTGGACAGCTGACACCGGTGCCCCCGAGACCGCAATAACCGCCGGGATTTTTCGCCAGGTACTGCTGGTGATACTCCTCCGCGTAGTAGAACGGCGGTGCCGGCAGAATCTCCGTGGTGATGGGGCCGAAACCCGCCTTGTCCAGGGCCTGCTGGAAAGCCGCGCGCGAAGCCTGCGCCAGGCGAGCCTGGTCCTCACCAAAACAATAGATCCCCGAACGATACTGGGTGCCGCGGTCATTGCCCTGGCGCATTCCCTGGGTGGGATCGTGCCCTTCCCAGAACAGTTTCAGCAGGGTTTCATAGGCGACCTTCGCCGGGTCGTAAACCACGAGGACGACCTCGTTGTGCCCGGTTTTGCCGGTGCAGACCTCCTGGTAGCCGGGATTGGGCGTGAAGCCGGCGGCGTAGCCGACCGCCGTGGTATACACGCCCTCAAGCTGCCAGAACTTGCGCTCCACTCCCCAGAAACAGCCCATGCCGAACATGGCCTGGCACAGGCCGGCCGGGAACGGCCCCTTGAGAGGGTTGCCGTTGACATAGTGCGCAGCCGGGACAGGCATGGCCTGGGCGCGACCCGGCAGCGCTGATTCCGCGGTGGGAAGCTGACTCTTGCTGGCAGAATTAAAAAAGCTCATGGGACCCTATCCTCCTGCAGGCAATGTAGGCCAGCGGCCACGGAACTGCAATGCCTGCCGCATTCCCGCTTGCATTCCCTTTCCCTTGAT
>CAYTDW010000632.1:0-2438 GCA_964436585.1 uncultured Halioglobus sp.
TCACCGCCAGATTTTCGACTGAGAACGCATGACTGCCGGTGGCAATCATGCCCATGCTGTTCCAGCAGGTGTCTACCAACACTTCTTCGCGCGTGAGTATGAACGTGGAAACTTGCGGGGAGCTGTCGGCAGCACAGACAGCACAACCATTCCTGCTGACACTGCAGTTCATCGTAAACGCCGTGGCGTGCAACGCGCCGGACGCATAATTCCAGCGTCCGTTAAGCACGTAGCCGTCGTCCGTCATCTCCGCCACGCCCGTCACCGCGCCGCTGCCGGCAACGCAAAGTTTGTCATCCGCAAACAGTGCGTCGGCTACACGAGGGTCGATAAAACCAACAAACCATCCGGCGCCGCTGCACAAGGTGACGACCCAGGCCGTGCTGCCATCGCACCAGCTCAAGGCTTCCTCCAGCCTGAGAATCTCGGGTAGCGTCAGTGCCAGGCCGCCGTATTTTTCCGGCACATACATTTTCAGCCAGTTGTTTTTGTAGATCGATGCCAGTTGCTGCGGATGCAGCTCGCGCATGCGCTCTGCATCCCCGGCGTGCTGTCGAATGGTTTCAGCACTCGCTGTGTCCAGCCACGCCGAAGGATGGGATATCGCATCGATCACTGCTGCCGTGTGCCCCACTCGAACAGCTCCGCATCGGCCAATACGCGCGCGGCGATAAAATCGAAAGTGGTGCGAATGCGGGCGCTATACCGCAGCTCCTCGTGGGTGACCAACCACATATCTATGGACGCTGCATTGTACTCCGGCAGCACGCGAACCAGTTTTCCTGCCATGGTCGCCCAGCGGTGAGAAAACACGGCGATGCCGAAGCCTGCCTGCGCTGCCGCCAACTGCGCCGCCGCGCTGTTGCTCATGTACACGTAGTTACCCTGCAGCGGTTTAGTGACAGGGAAGGTATTGGTTTCGCGCAAACGGTTGCCGGGTCCGAGCAGGCCGATCAGCTTGTGAGACGGCAGGTCGTCCAGCGAGCGCAGCGGCGGTGCGCTGTCCAGATAGGCCGGGCTGGCGTAGAGGCCGAAGCCCACGGTGACCAGGCGGCGGGCGATCAGCTCAGGCTGCACCGGTTGGCCCAGGCGCAGCGCGATGTCCGCCTCGCGGTGGATCAGGTCCACCGCGCGGCTCTCGATCTGGACATTCAGCAGTATCTCCGGGTACTCGCGATGAAAGTCCCGCAACACCGGCGTCAGCCACTCCGTGCCCGTGCCCTCGGTCGCCGAAATCGTCACCTCGCCGCGCAGCGCGGTGGACTGAGCCTGGAGACTGCGCTCGATAGCCAGCATCTCGCTTTCCATGCGGCGGGCGCTGTCCAGAATGGCCTTGCCTGAATCCGTGAGCTGCATGCGCCGCCCGGCGCGCACGAATAGCGGCGTGCCGAAGCGCTCCTCCATGGCTGACAACCGCCGCCCTACGGTGGGCTGGGTCAGGCCGAGGTGTTCAGCGGCAGCCACCAGGCTGCCCTGTTCGAGTATGGCGAGAAAGAGCCGGATGTCAGCCCAGTCCCGCAGGGGATCATTTCCATGCATTTACGCATGGTAACTATATAGAAATAGGATAGCCATACATTTTTAGCAGGAGTAGCGTAGGCATCACTGGTCGCAATTGTGCGAAAGGAGTACGAACCATGAGAACCCAACGAATACTGATTCACGTGATAGCCACTACCATCATGCTGACCCTGCTCTGGAACCATCGGGCGGCCGCAGACACACTCGGGGATTACCAACCCACCGTCGTGCGCCAGGCCCAGTGGGCGCTGCAGCGGGGCAATCATGACCACGCCCTGGCGCTGCTCACGCAGCGCGGTGCTGAACTGCGCCGCTGGCGCGCCGAGGCGCAGGGCAATGGATTGATTTGCCAGGCGTGGTTCCAGAAAGGCGATTATGTGCGGGCGGAGCAGGCCTGTGACCTCGCTGTCCGTACTGCGGGTGAGCCCAACGGGCAGTACCTGTACAACCGCGCCGTGATGCGCCTGTTGCTGGGCCGCATCGACGAGGCCGTCGCGGACCTTAAGAGGGTCGCGACGATGAACTCGTCTGTGGTGGCGCTCAACGCTGATTTCAGTGTCGCGGGTCGATAGGAGTCGGTCTAGGCTGGCTTGGTTGCCTCCTTGCTATGCAACCGCAACCAGATATAACCGCTGAGACCCGCGACGGCGGATGCCAGCAGAATGCCGGTTTTAGCCATCAGCAGGTCATTGGGGGAATTGGCGAAACCCAGGTCGGCGATGAAGATCGACATGGTAAAGCCGATGCCGCCCAGCAGGCCGACACCCAGGATGTGTTTCATATCCAACCCCGGCGGCAAGGTCGCCCAACCCATTTTGACCGCCAGCCAGGTAAGTCCCGCGATGCCGATGGGTTTGCCCAGCAGGAGCCCGGCCAGTACCCCCAACATGACGGGGTGCTGGAAGTTCTGTGCGAAC
>CAYTDW010000633.1:0-2435 GCA_964436585.1 uncultured Halioglobus sp.
CAAGGCCGCGCTTCTGGGCGCATCGAGCACCATGCGCTGGGAGCTTCGCACCCGGGACCAGCGCGCCCTCGGCCACGGCCTCGAGCAGCCGGTGGTCATCGAGACCGGGGAGGGTGCCTTCCTGCAGGGCACGGTTCTCACCCTGTTCGACATCAGCCCGGAGTTCGACCTCCGGCGCGATCCGCTCACCTGGACCTCTCAGCCGCTCCTCCAGCGCCAGGTCCCCGGGGAAGGCGGGCTGCTGTTCCACCGGAATGGTATTCACATAGGGCGTGCCGTGCACTGGCTGCCAGCCGATGGCGGGGTCCCGCGCGATCTGCGCCACCGCGTCGAGGATCTGCCGGGCGCGCTCGGGGCCCGCATGGGCGACGAGTGACTGCAGCGCCTCGCACCACTCGGCGAGCTCCTGGGCGTCGTCGGAATGTTCCGCACGGGATGTGGCAGCACTGTTATGGTTCACCGGTCTGGCTCCTGGCGGTGTGGGCTGGGTCGCCCCCCGCCCGCAGGGGCGTAGTGGCAGGCGGGTTTATAGCATCCGCGCCATCGCCGAACTTTGATAAAAGTCGTGTTACCCGACACTCCGTGAGGCCGCAAGCCCCGCGCCAATGCCGGAAGAAGGCTCAACCTATGCCCCACGGGTGTTTTGTGGCACCATCCGCCGCTGATCTGGCGTACCGAACTACCGCCACACTACCCGTAACCGCTTCCACGGCAACCGCATGCGCGACTATTTTCTTCGACGCCTCCTGCTCATCCCTCCCACGCTGCTTGGTGTCACCATCATCGTGTTTGCCATTACCCGGCTGGTGCCGGGCGGCCCGCTGGAACGGGCAATCATGCAAACCCAGCAGATGGGCCTGCCTGACTCCGGCGGCTCGCAGATGGCGGGACAGGGCATGGCCATTTCCGAGGCACAGCTGGAGCGCCTGCGCGAGTACTATGGTTTCGACAAGCCGGTGCTGCAGAGCTATTTCACCTGGCTGGGCAAGGTGGTGCGGGGCGACCTGGGCGTGTCCTACCGCTACAACGAGCCGGTGTGGGATGTGATCCGGGAACGCTTCCCGGTCTCCCTGTACTATGGGCTGGTGACCCTGGTGCTGACTTATGCGGTGTGCATTCCGCTCGGCATTCTCAAGGCCATACGCCACCGCACCTTTGTCGATAACATCAGTTCCATACTCATTTTCGTCGGTTACGCCATCCCCGGCTACGCACTGGGTTCCCTGCTGATCCTGTTTTTTGCGGTGCGCCTGGAGTGGTTTCCCATGGGCGGCTTTGTCAGCTACGACTTCCACGAGTTGGCCCCCGGGGAGCAGGCGCTGGACCTGCTCAAGCACTCGGTACTCCCGCTGACCTGCTACATGGTAGGCAGCTTCGCCATGGTCACCCTGCTGCTGAAAAATCACCTGATGGACAACCTGGCAGCCGACTATATCCGCACCGCGATCGCCAAGGGCGTGTCCTTCCGCCACTCGGTGACCCGCCACGCGGTGAGGAACTCCCTCATCCCGATCGCCACCACCTTCGGCCAGAACGTTACCCTGCTGGTGTCGGGCTCCTTCCTGGTAGAGAGCATTTTCGATATCGACGGCTTCGGCCTGCTCGGGCTTTCCTCCATTCTCGACCGCGATTATCCGGTGGTCATGGGTATCGTCCTGCTCGCCAGCCTGCTGCTGCTTGTTGGCAACATACTGTCGGATATTCTGGTCGCCATGGTCGACCCGCGGATCAGGTTCCAGTAGCCGGTGTTCGCCCTCAACCCGCAAACCCGCAGGAAGCTGCAGCGCTTTCGCAAGATCAAGCGCGGCTACTACAGCTTCCTGCTGCTCGCCGGGCTGGGCCTGCTGCTGGCCTGCGGCGAGCTGCTGATCAACAGCCGCGCCGTGGTGGTGAGCTACGAGGGCAGGCTGTATTTCCCGACCTACACAGAATTCCGCCCCGGTACCTTTTTCGGCCTCGACTATGCCTACGAGACCAACTACCGGGAATTGAAGACCCACTTCCGGCAACAGGGCAAGGGCAACTGGGTCCTGCTGCCACCCGTGCCCTTCAACGCCTTCGAGAACCACGCCCCGGGCGGCATCTTTCGGCCCATGCCGCCCAGCGCGGCCGAGCGCCACTTCCTGGGCACCGACACCACCAGCCGCGACATCCTCGCGCGCCTGTTCTACGGCACCCGCATCGCCCTCGTCTTTGCCCTGGCCTTTACTGCCTGCGTGTATGTCATCGGCATCACCATCGGCTGCGCGATGGGTTACTTCGGCGGGGTATTCGACCTGGTGTTCCAGCGAATTATCGAGATCTGGTCCAACGTGCCCTTCCTTTACATGGTGATCATCATTTTCTCGGTGATCCCATCCACCGTCGCTGTGGCTACCCAGATAGGGATTCTGCTGCTGGTGATGGTGCTGTTCTCCTGGACCGGTATGACCTAT
>CAYTDW010000634.1:0-2431 GCA_964436585.1 uncultured Halioglobus sp.
ATTCACGAACAGGTTGGTGTCAAATCCCGGCGTGGAGACCAGCGCCAACACACCGCCGGTGAGGGGGTCGATGGCCACAACCGCACCGCGGCGATCCCCCAGCGCATCAAAGGCCGCCCGCTGCAGGCGCATATCCAGGCTCAGGACCAGGTCGGCACCGGAGGTGGGGGCAACGCTCTCCAGTACCCTCAGCACCCGGCCGTGGGCATTGGTTTCCACGTTCTGATAGCCCACCTCGCCGTGCAGGGTATCCTCGTAGTATTTCTCCACGCCCACCTTGCCTATATGAAAGGTACCGCGGTAATCCGACTGATCCAGCTCCTTCACCTCCTGCTCGTTGATCCGGCCCACGTAGCCGATGGCATGGGAAAAAAGCTCGCCGTGGGGGTAATAACGCTGCAGCTGGGCGTCCACCACCACCCCGGGCAGCCGGTACCGGTTCACCGCCAGAATCGCCCGCTCCTCCTCGGTGAGGCGAAAGCGCAGGGGCACCGCCTCATAGGGGCGGCGATGGCCGAGTTTCTTGCGGAAGTTCTCCAGGTCGCTCTCGGCGATTGGCAGCAATTCAGCCAGTTCGGCGAGGGTCGCCTCCAGGTCCTCCACCTGCTCCCGCACGACCGACAATATAAAGCTGGGGCGGTTGTCCGCCAGCAGTACACCGTTGCGGTCGTAGATGAGCCCCCGCCGGGGGGGCAGGGGCTGCAGCTGCACGCGGTTGCGCTCTGACTGGGTGCTATAGATCTCGTAATCGGTGATCTGCAGGGAGTAGTAGCGCGACAGGATCACGCCGAGCAAACCCAGGACCAGGATAATGGCGGTGACAGTGCGGGCGTTGTTGATCCGGATTTCGCGGTGCAGATCCTTGAGCTGGAATTGCTTTGGTGGCATTTAATGCCTGACTCTGCCGTCTGGTGAAAAACTAGTCGCGATGATACGGGTGCTTGACGGTGATTGTCCAAGCCCGGTACAGCTGTTCCGCCAATATAACCCGCACCAGCGGGTGCGGCAGGGTGAGGTCGCTGAGGGACCAGCGCATCGCCGCCCGCTCCAGGCACTGCCGGGAGAGCCCGTCGGGGCCGCCCACCAGCAGGCTGTGATTCGCTCCTGACATCTGCCAGGCCGCCAGTTGCAGCGCCAGCTGGCCGGTGGAGATCCGCTCGCCCGGCACATCCAGGGCGATGACCACATCCCCGGCGGGGATGGCCTTGAGCATCTGCTCACCCTCGCGCTCGCGCAGCTGCTCTGCCCTGCTGCCGGCCACGCGCCGCGCGAGGGGAATTTCCCGCCACTGCAGCTTGATCTCCCGTGGCAGGCGCCGGCGGTACTCATCCACCGCCTGGGTCACCCAGGAGGGCATCCTGGTACCCACGGCGATAACACTTATCCGCATCAGGCCGGTAAATCGGATTTAACCCAGAGCCGCTCCAGATCGTAGAAATCGCGGGTGGCGGGGAGCATGACGTGGACCACCACGTCGCCAAAGTCCACCAGCACCCACTCGCCCACGTCCTCGCCCTCCACGCCAAGGGGGCGCAACTCGCGCTTCTTGGCCTGCATGCAGACATTGTCGGCCAGGGATTTAACGTGCCGGCTGGAGGTGCCGCTGGCAATGACCAGGTAGTCCATGACGTCGGTGAGGCCGGTGACGTCGAGGGTGACGATATTGACGGCCTTCATGTCCTCGAGCGCGTCAACGACGATTTTTTTCTGTACTTCAGCATCCATGCGTGTGCTCATTCCGGGAGATGTCGATTCATTAAGTACCTCTTCAGGGTTGATCATGTGAATGGTAAAGCTGGTGGGTTTGAATATAGTCCAGTACCGTCTGCGGCAACAGGTAGCGCGGCGACCGGCCGGCCGCCAGCAGGCGGCGGATTTCGGTGGAGGAGATGGCCAGGGGGCGCAGTTCCTCGATCAGGGTACCGCCGTTGGGCTGCTCCCGCAGCGGGCGACGGTCCGCCAGCCGGTGCTGCCGCAGCCAGTCGGCCACCGGGCCGGCGACCGGCAGTTGCCAGCCGGGACGGGCGATGACCACCACGTGCGCCCAGTCCAGCAGTTCCTGCCAACGCTGCCAGGTGGTGATACCCAGCACCGCGTCACAGCCCATCACCAGGCACAGGCTGTGCCCCTCCCCCAGCTCCCGGCGCAGTTCCACCAGGCTGTCGATGGTATACGACACGCCCTCCCGCCCCAGCTCCCGGGTGTCGCAGACAAGGCGCGGCTCGCCCGCCACCGCCAGCTCAACCATGGCGGCGCGATGGCGGGCGGCACAGGTGGGGGGCTCCCGGTGCGGCGGCACCGCACAGGGCATCAGGCGCAGTTGCTGCAACTGCAGCTGCTCCACCAGTTCGAGGGCGGTGCGCAGGTGGCCGTAGTGCACCGGGTCGAAGGTCCCACCGAACACCCCCACCGGGGCCAGCGGCGCGGCAGC
>CAYTDW010000635.1:0-2427 GCA_964436585.1 uncultured Halioglobus sp.
GCGCCGAAGGCCGCGCCGAAGGCTGCGCTGACCGTTGCGTCCTCGACGCAGACCCGCGCTGCCGGCCCATTCTAGTTACAGCCCCAGGCGCTTGCGGTTATACTGGCGCGGCTTCGATTTGCCTGTCTAATGAGGACCCACTCGTGGAACCAGACCAGTACAGCATTACCATCGTAATCCTCACCGGGGCTGCCCTTCTCATCGTGGGCCTGGTGCTGGGACTGGTGCTGGGGCGCCGCAGTTCGGCAGCGGCGCAGGAGCTGCGTGAAGCACAACTCAAACTCGACCAGGTGCTGCAGGACAAGCGCGCCTACGAGGACGAAGTCGTCGGGCATTTCACCGAAACCGCCACCCTCCTGAACCGGTTGACCGAGCAATACCGGGACGTGCACAACCACCTTGCACGGGGCGCCGACACCCTGTGCCAGGGTCGGGGGCCGGTGTCCCTGGGCCAACTCGATCACAACCACGACGAGTCCGAGATTCCAGCCTATCTGGCGGATATACGCCCGCCTCTGGATTACGCACCGAAGACCTCACCCGAGGAGAAGGGTATGCTCAACGAGGAATTCGGTATCGACCGCAGAACTGCAGGGGCCCGGGCGGACACGCCCGGCGCCAGGGCGGCGGCTGACATCGAGCAGGCCTGAATCCCGGCAATCGCGATGGATGAGTTACCCCGGGCCAACCCATGCAGAGCCTGAAATTCCTGGCCTGGCCCGCCATCGCCGGCCTGCTTGCGGCGCTGTTGATACTGGACCGCTGGGTCCTGCCCGCCACGGGCCGACTCGGCTCGTCTGGTTATGAAGTGGTCAGCTACGCCAACGCGGTGCGCAGTGCAGCGCCCGCGGTTGTCAACATCTACACCGCCAAACTGGTTGGCTCCGAGCGCAACTCCCGGTCGCGCGGTGCCTTGATCCGGCCCTCCAGCCCACCGGGGCTGCCACAGCAACGCCAGCGCATCGAGCGCTCCCTGGGTTCCGGCGTAATTGTCACCGAGGCCGGTCATATCCTTACCAACAACCACGTCATCGCCGGCGCCGACGCCATCCAGGTAATGCTGCAGGACGGGCGCTCCGCCGGTGCGGTGGTCATCGGCACGGATGCGGCCACCGACCTGGCAGTGTTGAAAGTTGAGCTGCCGGGCCTGCAGCCTATCACCCTGGGCGACTCCAATGCCGCCAGGGTGGGCGACGTCGTGTTGGCCATCGGCAATCCGCTGGGCTTCGGCCACTCGGTAACCCAGGGGATCGTATCTGCGCTGGGTCGCTACGGGCTGCAGCCCAATGCCTATGAGGACTACATTCAGACCGACGCCAGTATCCACCTGGGCAATTCCGGCGGCGCACTGGTCGATACCCGCGGCCGCTTGCTGGGGATCAACACCCTGATCTATACGGGCAACGGTGATGGGCAAAACAATGCCACCGGCATCGGCATAAGCCTTGCCACTCCGGTGAATCTCGCTGTATTCGTCATGCAGGACCTCATCGACTACGGGGAAGTCATCCGCGGCTGGCTCGGGGTCAGCGTGGAGCCCGTCGGCATCAAACTGGACAATGGCAACACCGTGCAGGCGCTGGCGGTACTCGAGGTGGCGGCGAACGGTCCAGCGCGCAAAGCCGGCGTCATGCCGGGGGACCTCATCACGCATATCAACGACGAGCCGGTAAAGGATGGTCGACTGATCATGCACCGCATCGCACTGCTGCGGCCGGGCGATTCGGTCGATATTTCTCTACAGCGCGGCCGCGAACAAATGGAATTGCGAGCGGTCGTGAGCGCTCTTAGTCAGGCGCGCGGTTAGTCGGCCGCCAGGCCTGATTCAGCCGGCTAACCCGGTTTCAGCCGCAACTCGGCACTGCGCGCATGGGCGGTCAGGTCCTCACCCCGCGCCAGTGTTGAGGCCACCCTTCCCAGCTCCTGCACCCCGCGCTCGCTGCACATGATCAGAGAACTGCGCTTCTGGAAGTCATAGACTCCAAGCGGCGAGGAAAACCGCGCCGAGCGGGAGGTTGGCAGCACATGATTGGGTCCGGCACAGTAATCCCCCAGTGCTTCCGAAGTATAGGCACCCATGAAGATCGCTCCGGCGTGGCGCACCATTGGCAGCAGCGCCTCCGGTTCACGCACCGACAATTCCAGGTGCTCCGGCGCCAGGGCGTTGCTTATCGCAACAGCCTCGGCCAGGTCGCGGGTCAGGATCAGCGCGCCGCGACCGGTGAGCGAGGCGCGAATGATATCCGCGCGCTCCATCCTCGGCAGCAGCCGATCGATACTCGAGCTTACGCTGTCAAGGTACGCAGGATCAGGGCAAAGCAGCAGTGACTGGGCGTTTTCATCGTGTTCAGCCTGGGAAAACAGGTCCATCGCCACCCAGTCGGGGTTGGTAGTACCGTCACAGATCACCAGGATTTCCGAGGGCCC
>CAYTDW010000636.1:0-2425 GCA_964436585.1 uncultured Halioglobus sp.
ATATGTGCGACTTGAAGTCCAGCGCCATCAGGTCCTGGCACTCGGCGGGCGCCGTCTCTCCGGTCGGAACATGGGACTTGAGGCCGGTAGCGCGCTGGGTCGCCAGATCCTGCTCCACCCGCGGGTCGGGGCCCGTGACCGTGGATGGCGGCGGGCAGGGCTGCGCCGCCTCCCAGCGACGCAGCGAGCGCGCATGCGGATCCTGCGCCAGCAGGAAAGACAGCGCCGTCGAGCCGGTACGCGGCAAACTCAGCCCGATCAGCGGCGCCCTGATCGGCACATCGTCGATTTGGGGATGGCGGCGATACCAGGCCTCTACCTGCAGCCGTTGCTGCAGGTGCCCGATAATACGATCCCGCAGTACTTTTTCGCCCAGCACATTCAGGCGCGCCTCGTCACGCAGCGCATTGACCAGGATTTCCAGGCCCTCGAGAAACGAATCCGGGCCGAAATTGTCAAGGCCGGTGCCGAGTCTGGCCGTGTCCAGGAGTTTCCTGTAGGTTTCCAAGGCTGTTTCATTCACCTCGCAAGGGCTAGAGCAGCAGTGGTCGAATCAATACCCGTTAAGGCGGAGAACACACGCAGGGGCGGGTCGAATGAATTCGACCCCGGAGGGATCGAATTCATTCGCGTGCCGGATAGATCTGCTGGAGTGCCTAGAACCGGTAGCGCAGGGAGGCCCCATAAGTGCGCGGCGCACCATAGCTCGCCGCCACCCAGCCCAGGCTGTCCGGTACGCTCAGGCCGCCGGTAATATACTCCTCGTCGAAGGCGTTGTTGGCGTAGGCAGCCAGGTCGAAGTTGGAGCCCATTACACTGCCCCAGTCGACCCGAAAATTCGCCACCGTGTAGTCGTCCGCTTCAACGGTATCCAGGGCCTCCTGCAGGTTCTCATCACTCCAGCCCAGACCGGGCCACCTGAAGGCGCCGTCATTGGTCTGCATCGTATCCTGCCAGTAGGCTGTGGAGGTCAGCGTCACCTCGCCGATCGACGGGCTTAGGGGCAGCGTGTAGCTGATGGAGGCGTTCAGGGTGTTCTCGGGAATATAGACGAAGGGGGCGTCCGAAAAGTCGACCGTGAATACCTCTCCGGCTTCTGATACCACTCGATCCCACTCGTCATAGCTGGCATCCACATAGGAGTAGCCCACCGACATTACCAGGTTCGCAGTGGGCGCGATGGTGATATCGAACTCCACCCCATTGATGGTAGCCTTGGCGGCATTGGCGGTATAGGTCTCGAAGGCGCCGGTATCCGGGTTGGTTCCTGACAGGGTCTTCTGGATATCGTCAAACTCCTGTGAATAGAGCGCGAGGTTGGTGCGCATGGACGCCAGATTCCACAGCGCCCAGTCGGTCTTGTGCCCCAACTCATAGGTGGTCACGGTTTCCGGGTCGAAGGGCTCCAGCGAAAAATTGTTGACGCCACGCAGATTGAAGCCGCCGGAGCGATAACCGGTGGCGACACTGGCATACACCAACATATCCTCCTGGGGAGTCCAGTTGATGGAGCCGCGCCCCGTCAGCTCGTCAAAGTCCTCGTCGACCTCGCGCGAACAGGCATCATCTGGCAGGAGTACATCGTTCTCATCTTTAACCGCGCACCCATAGATCAGCGTGTTAGTGTCCAGCGAGACGTTCTTTACTGTCATCTCGCGCTTGTCCCAGGTCTGCCGCGCGCCGCCGGTCACCGACCAGCGCTCGTTGAAGGTCCAGGTGCCTTCGGTGAACAGGGCATAAGTGGTGTTTTCGGCATCGCCCTTGGGTGAATCCTGCAAAAAGCCATTCTGGGCAATAAACCAGGGCACATTCAGTTGCGAGATCGGCGAGGGGCCATCCGGCCACGCGGGGTTCGCCCCGAGCACCTGGGTGGGGAGCGTCTGGGAACCGTCCATATTCATCCAGAATCCGCCGGCAATCCATTCCAGTTTGCCGTCGAAGGAGTCGCCGAGAAACTGCAGTTCATCGCTGTACTGCGTCGCAGTCACGACACCCTCGGGGGGGTTTATCGTCTGCGGCAGAGTCTGTGACGTAATCGCGCCGATCATCGGCAGGGCTATACCGTCGACATCGTTGCTGCTCTTGTTGTCCAGGTCGCGGTAGCCGAATATATTCTTGACGTTGAGGTGGTCGGTCAGCCTGAACTCGGTGGTGTTCGCCGCAAACAGGTTCTCGACCCTGTCCTTGCCTCTTACATCGGTCTCTATCTCAGTCCAGTCGCGCTTGCTCTGCCGCTCAATCGCCTGGTCTACAAAATTCCCGGCCGGCGTACCGAACGCCCCGCCCAGGCGGCCATTGAATACCACGTTGGTGAGCTGCCCCAGTCCGGCATTCGAGTTGAATGCCAGCGGGACGGGAACCGGGTTAAGCATATCGTTTTCATCATACGCGAGGGTGGTCAGGTTGCTGAGGCGGTCAGTCGGGT
>CAYTDW010000637.1:0-2423 GCA_964436585.1 uncultured Halioglobus sp.
GATGGGCAACGTCACGCTGCTGCGGCTGGACAGCGGCGGCGGCCTCGCCCCGGGCAACAAGTCCTTCAAACTCATGGGCAACCTCGCCGCCGCCCGGCGCCTTGGGAGCGGGCGGCTGCTGTCTTTCGGCGGCGTCTGGTCCAATCACCTGCACGCACTTGCGGCCGTCGGCGCCGAGCAGGAATTCGCCACGGTGGGGATCGTCCGCGGCGACGAGGCCGCGGCGGATACGGCGATGCTGGCCGATGCCCGCGCCTGGGGCATGCAGCTGGTCAGGGTGTCCAGGGCCGAATACCGGCAGCGCCATGACGCGGACTACCTGGCACAGTTGCAGCGCCGCTTCGGTCCCTGTCTGATCATTCCCGAGGGCGGCGCCAACGCCGAGGGCGCGCGCGGCTGCGCGGCCATCGCCGCGATGATCAAGCGTGAGGCGCCATCGTTGCGGCGCATCCTCCTGCCGGTGGGCACGGGCACTACCCTGGCCGGCCTGGTGGCGGCGCTGGACGCTGATTGCGAGGTGATTGGCGTGTCGGCGCTGAAGGGCGCCGTCGACCTCGAGCAGCGGGTGGCAGTGGCCCTGGCTTCAAGTGCCGCCACCGGGGCAGCGCGCTGGCAGATCCTGCACCGGGATCACTGCGGCGGGTTTGCCAGGGTAAGCGCCGGGCTGCGGGAATTCATGCTGGCCTTTGAAGCGGTCCAGGGTGTTGCGCTGGAGCCGGTTTACACCGGCAAGATGCTGTACGCAATATACCAGCGCCTGCGCAGCGGGGAGTGGAGCCCCGATGTTCCGCTGCTGGCCGTTCACACCGGCGGCCTGCAGGGGCGGCGCGGTTACGCCTGGCTGGAGGGTTGACGGGCCCTACATTTTCGCGATCACGCTGTCTGGCAGCCACTTCATCGCCTGGGCGACCAGAGTCCAGGGCCAGGGCGGCACATAGCGGAAACTGACCCTGCGCTCGATCAGGTCGGCCATGATGGCGGTGCCTTTTTCCGCCGTCACCAGGAACGGCCGGTTGGCGATGGCGCGGTTGAGGTCGGTGTCGATGTAACCGGGCGCCAGGTCGGTGACCACTATCCCGTCGCGCCGGGTCTCCAGGCGCAGGGCCTCGAGGTAGCGGCTGAAGCCCGCCTTGGTGGCACAATAGACCCCGTTGCCGCGCATACCGCGCACGCCGGCGATGGAGCTTATGCCGACGATCTGCCCGTGTCCCTGGCGGCGGAACAGCGCCACCGCCGCCTCCGCGGTGGCGATGGCGCCGGTCAGGTTGACATCGATGGTCTGTCGAACCAGGTCGAAATGGCCCTTGCCGACCGGCGTCGTGAAGGCCACCCCGGCGTTGACGACGATGGTGTCGAGTCCGCCCAGGCGTTGGGCGCAGCGCTCCATGACCGGGGCGATGGCGCTGTAGTCGGTCACGTCCAGCGTCTCCAGTACGATGTCGGCGGCGGTGCCGGCGAGTGCGGCACCGAGGCGGTCAAGCTCGTCCCGCTTGCGCCCGGTCAGCGCCAGCCGGTAGCCGCGAGCCGCGAAGTGGCGGGCGAGATTTTCGCCCAGGCCCCGCGTCGCGCCTGTGATCATTATCGATTTAGCTTGGGTCATGGATTCTCCCTGTGGAATATGCCGGCATGGCTGCGCCTTCCGCGGACTTTCGTGGTTATAATACCAGCTCTTTCGGTGGCGGGGCGCCAACGATATGCAGGTAGCGTTCAGGAAAATCGGTTTGGTGGGGCGCAGCAAGCAGTCCGGCCTGCGTGCGGTCGTGCAGCAACTGCTGGCCCTGCTGGAGGAGCGCGGCCTGGAGGTTGTGCTGGAGGATCGCCTGGGTGAACTGGTGGAGGACCGCAGCCATCGCCTGGCGAGCTGTGACGAGATCGGCCAGTCAGTCGACCTCGTCATCGTGGTGGGAGGCGACGGCAGCCTGCTGAGCGCCGCCCGCACCCTGGCCAAGTACGACACCCCGGTGATCGGGGTGAATCGCGGCCGCCTGGGTTTCCTCACCGACATCATGCCGGACGAAATCGCCCGGCAGCTACCGGCGGTGCTCGACGGCAAGTACGAGCGTGAGCATCGCTTCCTGCTCGACGCCCGGGTCCACCGCAACGGCAAGTTGGTAGGGCAGGCAGACGCCCTCAACGACGTGGTGGTAAACTCCGGCACCTCGGCCCGGATGATAGAGTTTGAATTGTATATCAATGACAGTTTCGTTTACCGCCAGCGGGCCGATGGCCTGATCGTTTCCACCCCCACCGGCTCTACCGCTTATTCCCTGTCGGGCGGCGGCCCGATCATGCACCCGACCCTGGATGCCATGTTGCTGGTCCCCATGTTCCCCCATGCCCTGAGCAGCCGCCCGATCGTGGTGGACGGCGACTCGCAGATCCGTATCGAGATCCTGGCGCGCAATCGCATCCATCCGCCGGTG
>CAYTDW010000638.1:0-2423 GCA_964436585.1 uncultured Halioglobus sp.
CGAGCGGGCAAATTTGCCTCGCTCCGCCTCCCTGTCCCGCGGAATCAAAGTCGCGGCTGGATTAGGTTATTCTTCAGCTGAGTTGTACCCTCCTGGTGTCTGATAGGGTTGAGTGTTATCAATGGCTGATATTTTCATCTCTTATGCCCGGCCCGATCGGGAGTGGGTCGAGGTTCTCGCCGCGAAACTGGATGCGGAGGGTTTCTCCGTGTGGTGGGACCGACAGATAGGCGGCGGTGCGGAATTTTCTCAGGCGATCGAGGCAGAACTCGAGGCGGCGAAAGCGGTTATTGTCGCCTGGTCCGCAAACTCGCTCGGATCCCATTGGGTTCGTGACGAGGCAGACTTCGCCCGTGGCCGGCATAAGCTGCTTCCCCTTTCCCTGGACGGTGTTCTGCCGCCCCTCGGTTTTCGTCAGCTTCACACCCTGGATTTTTCCGCCTGGGATCGATCCGGTGACGCTGTGATATTCAGGGAGTTGACGCGCTCACTCGGTTCGAACCTGAAGCAGACTGCCCCGGTGTCTCCCTGTGAGGCCCCCAGGACATCAGCCGGCGCCCGCTTCGCGGGGAAGCCCTGCATTGCGGTGCTCCCCTTTGCCAATATGTCCAGCGATGAAGAGGTTGAATTTCTTGCCGATGGCCTCACCGAGGACATTATCACCCTGCTCTCTTCAAACCGTCATTTATCGGTGCCGGCTCGCACCTCGGTGTTTGCGTTCAAGGGTCAGTCGGTGGATATCCGCGGCGTGGGTGAAGCGCTCGGTGCGCGCTACATCGTGGAGGGCAGCGTACGGAAAATGGGCAGCCGGGTTCGAGTCACGGTCCAGTTTATTGCTGCGGACAGCGGCCAGCACATCTGGGCGAAGAAATTTGACGTTGCTCTCGAGGAACTCGCGAACGCCCCGGACGAGATCGTTGAGAAGATCGCCGGCGGTCTGTTTGCGCAGCTGACGTGGGCGGAAGCCGACCGCTCGGAGCAGGCCCCTGTCGACTCCCTCGGCGCATGGGAATACTGCCAGCGCAGCGCGGCGCGGATCGGGCGCGCCATCGGCGCCGTCAAGACATTCCATCGGGTTGAGGCCGAACTGGAGCGGGCGCTGTCCATCGAACCCGATTACGGCCTTGCCCACGCCCTGCACAGCTGGGGCTGCAATGCTGCGATCATCAATGGCATTTACGAGGACGATCAACTTGCCGTTTACTTTGCAAAGGCCAAACACCACCTGGCCCGGGCCCGTGAACTGGCCAGGGATGACCTGCTTACCCAGATCTATATCGGCGCCTCGGAAAATTTTGCCGGTATGCACGACAGGGCGGTGCAGACTCTGGAGCAGGTGATTGCCCGCAACCCCGCCAGCGCCGAGGCCTGGTATGTCATCTGCCAGGTCTATTCCTACCTGGGCCGTTTTGACGATGCGCGCAAGGCGATCAGCCGCGCCTCGGAGCTGGCGCCGGAGGGAGGGTTTGCCCCGCTGCACGCCTGGTATCGCGGCCTGGTGGAATTCCTCGCGGGTGACTATGTTATGGCGGCCCCCCTGCTCGAAAGAAAGGCGCTGGAACAGCCGGAATACGGTTACGTGAATATCCTCTCGGCGCTCTGCGAGGAATCGTTCGGCAACCACGATGCTGCGCTGAAGTTTATCGCCCGGGCCAAGGAGCACAACCCGCAGCTGCGGCCCGACAAGGTGGCGGGTATGATCCTCACTCAGTTTGATCGGGACAAGGGCCAGCGAGAGTATACAGTCCTGAAAAAACTCTGGTCTGGCGAGGCTGATTGAACCTTTACCGCCTGCGAGTCACCACCGCGGCACCCAGCGCCACCCCTAAGGTATTGGCCAGGAAATCGTACGCGGACATCTGCCTGCCGGGAATCCAGGACTGGCCGATCTCCATCAGCCCGCCGTAGGCGATGATAGCCAGGCACACATAAAGGTAGTAAGTCTTGTTCGCCAGGGCGCGGTAGCCCAGCACCGCGAAAATGTAATACACGAGCAGGTGGACGACCTTGTCCATGGGGCCAATGTTGACGTCATCACCGGGGCGCAGGGACGTGACGGCGACGATGCCGGCATAAATTAGCAGAATTACCTGATGCATGGCATTGGCGCCTCGGCGATCAACTCCTGGATACCCGGGGGGATGTTAGCATCCCTATGCCCGTGCTGGGCTTACCATGACACCGGGCATCGCCCCGGTGGGTTCGCCGTCGGCAAAGGTGGCGACACCGTTCACCAGGGTCAGTCGCACCGGGGCCGGGTCGCGGGTCCAGCGCCAGCTGAAACCACCCCTGCCATCGGGCACATCAAACACCTTGTATTTCCGGCGGTGCTGGATCTCATCCAGCGCAAACACGGCTATGTCGGCGCGTTTGCCCGGCCTCAGCTCACCCCGGTCGGTGAAACCGAAATGCGCCGCCAGTTT
>CAYTDW010000639.1:0-2422 GCA_964436585.1 uncultured Halioglobus sp.
GCAACTGTTGCACCGGCTCCAGCGGCAGCCCCTCAGGCACCGATTGCTCCACCCGGTAACCGATCGCCTCGACAATGAGCTCAGTGATATAACTGCTCGCTCCCCGCACCTGCAATTGCCGGTCCTGGCGCAGGATAGCCACGGCGCGTTCCAGTGATGCCCGCCAGTTGGGATCGAGATGGCCGAACAGCTCCAGCAGTTCCAGTTGCTTGCTGACTTCTGCCCGGTGGGCATTGAACATGCGGACGGTGGTGAAGAACTGGCCGAGGCCGGCGGACCACTCCCCCACAAACTCCTCGCCCTCGATGGGGTTGATGAGCGCCAGGCTGGGCCGCCCGCTCCAGCGCAGTATTTCCATTTCCGCCTCGTAATCAGCGCCGTAAGGGCAGGACCCGTCCACCACATAGATAATCCCCGCGCCGTCCACGATAGGCCGCAGGGCCTGGCACTCGTCCCGGTAGCGCGGGTCCCCTTCGTGCTGGTCGACAAAGGCTCGCACCGCCGCGGGCCGGGCCGCGGCGTCACTGCAATTGCTTGCGAGCCAGTCAAGTACCGCGCGGGCGCGTTGCAGGCCGGGGGTATCCACCAGTTCGTAGAGCGTTTCGCCGTCCACCCGCATCGGGTAGCGCTGGGCCTCCCGGGTGGAGCCGGCCCTGGCATCGATGTACACCGCATCGTCCCTGGCCAGGGTGGCGACAATACTGGACTTGCCCTTGTTGGGGCGGCCCACCACGGCAAAGGTCGGGACGGTTACCGGTTCTGGCTTGCGGCTGCTGGTATTCATATCACGAGGCTTCCAGTGCCTGGACGTCCACCAGGGGAAAGGCGAGCCCCCGGGCGAACACTTGCCAGTCACCCAGCCTGGCGGCCGGGACCTGCTTGTGCGGCAGGGGCAGCAGGAACAGGGTGCAGCGACGCACGCCCTCGAACCCCGCCAGCAGATCCGCGAGGTCGGCCAGGGGCGGCTCCCAGGATTTCACCGCTACCAGAACGTGATCGAAGCGCCGGCTATAAACGGCGGCGAGGCGCTGCCTTTCCTCGGGCAGGGTGCCCAGTCCGGCGCTGACGACATTGGCGGCGTCCACCCCCGCGAACACCTCGCAACGGGCCAGATCCTCCTGCCGGAGCGCGTTGGCCCAGTTCAGCAACAACAGCCCCGGGTCCGTGGCCGCCCGGTTCGCGCCCACCGCCGGATGGTGGTCTCCCACGGCCGCCCCCTGGGTAGTCACCAGCGGTGATTTCATACGGGCCAGCACCCGCTCGCTACCGGGCAGGCGAACCACCAGGGCTCGCGCCTGCCGCCGGTACAACAACAGCGAGAACCACCACAACAGCAGGCGCGGCGCCAGCGCATAGCTGATCACGCACATGATCAGGAAGGGCCACCACCCGCGCATGGCGCCGATATCCGAGGGGCTCAGGGAGGCGATGACCGGGTGAAACCGGCTGGCAAAAACCAGCTCCGCGCTGACCGTGGCCTGGGGCAGCCAGGCCGACCAGGGCGCTGCCAGGACCGCAGTCATAGCCTCCACCCAGGAGTCGCTCAGGTCGAAGGTGGAGCCCCAGACAAAGGTGAAGTCACTGAGGGCCAGCACCAGGAAAAACGCGGCCACCGCCCCGAGGGTAAACAGGGCGCCCAGTTCCTGGCCATAACGCAGCACCACCAGCCACACCACCGACTCGGCCTCGCGCAGGTAGCGCCGGTCCGGCAGCGTCCGTGCCAGCAACAGTCGCGCCGGGTTCAGCGGCAGTGCGACCGGCGCCTGCTGGCCGCTTGCGATACGGGTCATCACCACGGCGGCCACGAGGCACAACAGCAGCTGGACCAGCACAAACAACAGGATGAACATGAATACGTTCACCAGCCCGCGCCCGCTGGCGAGAAGGAAAGTGGCCATACCGGCAAAGCCAAAGCCCAGCGCCACAATGCGCCCGAGCAGCGCAGCCGATGCCTCGGTCAACCAGGGTTGCTGCAGTGTCCGGGCATCCGCCTGTTGCGCCGATACCGCTTGCAGCCAGCACAGCAGCCGCCCGGTATCGTCACTGCCGGCGCAATCCGCGGCTATGGCGTGATCACGCTCCCGCGCCGTCTGCACGGGTGTTGCCGTATCCTGTTCCAACAGCGCGGCCAGGCGGAAAACATCGGTTAGCTTGGGCGTTGGGGCTGGCATCGTATCCTTGCGATGGCACGGGTGCCCACCGGGGGCTCAGGCGCAAAGCGCCAAGTGTGCGAGCGGGGACCACAGCTGTCAAATCGGCGCCCGGCCTGCGCCAAAAGAAAAATCCAGCTGACCGCCGAAATGGCTTATCCTATAGGCCCATCATCATGCACCCACTTTCGAGGCAGGCCATGGCCAAACCCAACTACGCATTTGAAAAACGCCAGCGCGAGCTGGCCAAGAAGAAGAAAAAAGAAGAAAAA
>CAYTDW010000640.1:0-2417 GCA_964436585.1 uncultured Halioglobus sp.
GCTTTCTGGTCTACGAGCGGACGAGCCGGGGGAAATCCGGGGGAAGCAGCCCCGTGTTACCGAGCGATTAATGGTCTCATGGCAGTGTTACTAAAGTACTCATACTCCTCAGCCGGCCAGATGAACAATTGGGTTTCATTGAAAAGATGCTGGCTTTCAGTTTAAAGTCGCAGCCTCGGTTTACCAACACCAGATTCTTGACTATAAATGCTGAGCCATAAACGCAGTATCGAGCCCGATTTTCACTGTTAGAACCGTTTCGTTGGATTATAGGAAATACGATTCCCATGACTATGCATCGATTGAAAAATGTCCTGATCGCTGCGCTGGCAGCTGCAGGCACCCTGGCGGGTGCAGCAGCGGCGGTGCATGCCGACACACTCGACTCCGTCCTCAGGGTTGGAGAAGACAAGAGCAAGGCGGCCCGTGAGTCCCAGGCGAAGATAGATCGCCTGGCGGACGAAACCCGGGATCTGCTCACCGACTATAAAACGGTGACCAAGCAGATCGATGGCCTCAAGGTCTACAATGCCCGCCTGCAACGCCAGATCGAGAACCAGAGCGCGCGGATTGCCGAGATCGATGGCTCGATCGACCAGGTGACGGTGATTTCCCGCCAGATCAGCCCTCTGGCGATCCGGATGATCGATGGGCTCGAGAGTTTCGTGGAACTCGACGTACCGTTCCACATGGAAGAGCGCAAGCAGCGCATTGCATTCCTGCGCGCCAACCTGGATCGGTCAGACGTGTCTGTGGCGGAGAAGTTTCGCCAGGTGCTGGAAGCCTACAAGATCGAGAACGAATACGGCCGCAAGATCGATGCCTACAAGGGCAGCATTGAAATCGATGGCGTGGAGCGGGACGTCAATTTCCTCAGGGTCGGGCGGATTTCCTTCCTTTACCAGACCACCGATACCGAGATGTCAGGCGCCTGGGACCAGGCCAGCCGCAGTTGGGTGCCCCTGTCCCGCGGCGAGTACCGCAATGCCATCATGAAGGGGCTGCGTATCGCCCGAAAAGAAGCCTCGATTGACCTGATGGCTTTACCAGTAGCTGCACCGGAGGCTAAATAATGAGCACCAAATTTGTTAAGGCCGCTGCATTTGCCGTGGCGAGCGCCTTTGCCTTCAGCGCCGCGATGGCAAGCGCCCAGGATGACAAGCCGCGCTCCCTCGACCAGCTGCTGGAATTCGTGAAGCAGGGCCAGGTGACCGAAGCCAAGGAAAACCGCGCTCGCGAGCAGGCCTTTGCCAACGACAAGGCCAACCAGGCGGCCGAGCTGCAGCGGGCCAATGCCCAGCGCACCCAGCAGGAGGCCCTGAGCGCCGAGCTGGAGAACCAGTTCGAGGCCAACGAATTGCTCGTTGTCGCCAAGCAGGAGCAGCTCAAGGAAAAGCTGGGCACACTCGCTGAACTGTTCGGCCACCTGACATCCACTGCGGGTGACCTCGCCTCAACCCTTGAGAACTCGGTGACCAGCGCCCAGTACCCGGGCCGCGAGGAATTTCTGGAGTCACTGATTGCCAAGATGAGCGGTAGCGACAAGTTGCCCAGCATCGAGGAAATTGAAAAGGTCTGGTATGAGCTGAATCGCGAAATGGTGGAGACCGGCAGGGTGGCTGCGTTCACCACGCAGGTGTCGAGGCCCACTGGCGAAAAGCTGGATCAACGGGTGGTCCGGGTCGGCGCCTTCAACGTCATCTCCGAAGACGGTCAGTACCTGCAGTACGTGGCTGAGAAGGGTACGCTGGAAGCCCTCGCACGCCAGCCTGCCGGACCTTACCTGGACTGGGCGCAGGAACTTGCGACCGCTACTGAGGGTCTGCACCGCTTCGGCATCGACCCCACCGGCCCCAGCGGCGGGTCTTTCCTGGCGGCATTGATCAACAGCCCCAACCTCGAGGAGCGCTGGCATCAGGGTGGCGGCGTCGGTTATGCCATTACCGTCGTGGGTATTTTCGGTCTGCTCCTTGCCGTGTACAGGCTGGTTGTCCTGTCTTCCGTCAGCTCGAGGGTCAGTGCACAGCTCAAGAGCCAGAAGGCCAACGAAAACAATCCCCTGGGCCGAGTGCTCAAGATTCACGAAGACAATCCCACGATGGATACGGAAACCCTGGAGCTGAAACTGTCCGAGGGTATCCTCAAGGAGACGCCCAAGCTGGAATCCGGCCTCAAC
The DNA here is from genome assembly GCA_964436585.1 of uncultured Halioglobus sp. Lineage (GTDB taxonomy): Bacteria > Pseudomonadota > Gammaproteobacteria > Pseudomonadales > Halieaceae > JARRPM01. Next base: position 2,177 of record CAYTDW010000640.1, read on the forward strand.
CTGCTCAAGATCATCGCCGCCATTGCGCCGCTGATGGGCCTGCTGGGTACGGTAACCGGTATGATTGTGACCTTCCAGGCGATCACCATTTTCGGTGCGGGTGATCCCAAGGCAATGGCCGGCGGTATTTCTGCTGCTCTTGTGACGACGGTACTGGGCCTGGTAGTGGCTATTCCCGTGGTGCTGTTGCACACAATCGTGAACGGTCGCGCCCAGCGCATCATCCACGTACTAAACGAGC
>CAYTDW010000641.1:0-2415 GCA_964436585.1 uncultured Halioglobus sp.
GAGTTATGGCAGGAATTCGCGGGCTCGCATGATGCCGAACCGTGGGCGAATCTCATCGCGCACCTTGGTCTGGATCTGGTACAGGTTTATCGGCAGCTGTTTGTAGCTCTTGATTTCATTGCGCACGAGGTCGGTGATGACCTCTTCGTGGGTCGGTCCCAGGCAGAAGTCGCGCTGATGGCGATCCCGGATGCGCAGCAGTTCGGGGCCATACTGCTCCCAGCGACCGGATTCCTGCCATAACTCCGCTGGTTGCATCACTGGCATGCTGAGCTCCTGGGCGCCGGATTTGTCCATCTCGTCCCGCACGATGGCTTCCACCTTGCGCAACACGCGCAGCCCCAGGGGCAACCAGGTATAGAGTCCGGAGGCCAGTTTTCTGATGAGCCCTGCGCGCAGCATCAGCTGGTGGCTGATCACCTCGGCATCCGCCGGAGTTTCTTTCTGGGTGGCGATGAGGAAATTACTGGTGCGCATTCGAGAGTCCGGATTCGGGAGCTAAAACAGGTTGGCTAGTTTACGACTGAAGCTGGCGAGGGTACAGCGCTCGCAGCAAGTGCCTCAGGGTGGGATATTCCGCATAGCTGAAATCTCTCTCGCAAGAGTGAGAACGCCCCTGCCCCTGCAAAAACAGGCTTTTTTCGCACTCGCGCCTGAAAAACGCTTGTATTGCAGCGTTTCATGATTTATACATTCCCCGGTAACTTGTGGCGGCACTGTTTTCGGAGGTCAGGGGAGGCGGGCAGTCCTGGTTCAACACTCGTTTCAGTTCACTTCATTAGGGAAGGTTGAATATAAAATGGCAACTAAAAAAGCAGCAGCGAAGAAAAAGGCACCGGCCAAGAAGGCCCCTGCCAAGAAAGCAGTAGCCAGGAAGGCGGCAGCGGCACCAAAAAAGTCGACTCCGATCGCTGACAAATTGACCAAGGGCCAGATTGTCACCAGCATTGCCGAGAGCGTTGGTCTCAGCAAGAAACAGATCGGTTCGGTGATGGACGAACTCCACTCATTGATCGAGCGCAGCATCAAGAAGCGCGGCGCCGGTGAGTTCACCATCCCGGGCATCCTCAAGATCACCACCGTGAACAAGCCCGCCCGCAAGGCGCGCAAGGGTATCAACCCCTTCACTGGCGAGGAGACCATGTTCAAGGCCAAGCCTGCGAGCATTGCGGTCAAGATTCGCCCCCTGAAGAAGCTGAAGGAATCCGCCGCTTCCTGAGCGAAGTAACGGACTCCCTGCTCCCGTCCGGGCATGGCCCGGGCGGGATGATCGCATCCCCCGCCTGACAGCACCGCAAGGTGAGGGCTCCCTGCCCCTTCCTGGTTGTGTTAAGCCCGCTTGGCCTCCATGCCTGCATGGGTTAGAATTCGCGCCTCTAAAATTTCTCGCTTAACTTTTGATCATTGGTGGGTCGAATTCATGCCTATATATGAGTACCAGTGCCAGAGCTGCGGCAAGGAACTTGAGGCACTGCAGAAAATCAGCGATGCGCCGCTTGAGGATTGCCCTGCCTGCGGCGCCGCTGCGCTCCAGAAAAAGGTCTCCGCGGTGGCTTTCCGCCTTAAAGGCGGTGGTTGGTACGAGACGGATTTCAAGACGGGCAACAAGAAGAACCTTGCGGGCGGCGGCGAGGCACCGGCTGCTGCGGGCTCCGGCACGACCAGCACCCCCCCGGCTGGCGACAAATCGCCCACCACGGGTGCCGGCACCGGCACCGGCTGACGCAACGGGCTCAACCCAGTTCCAGGCCCGCCCGGGTCCGGCCAGAGAATCCACACGGAAACCAGATTATGCGCAGCCATTACTGTGGCGCTTTGGGAACTGCCAACATAGATGAAACAGTCACCCTGTGTGGCTGGGTTGACCGGCGCCGTGACCATGGCGGGGTGATTTTCCTGGATATGCGCGATCGGCAGGGCATCGTGCAGGTGGTTTTCGACCCCGATACCGAGGAACATTTCCAACGGGCTGACCGGGTGCGCAGTGAATATGTCCTCAGGATTACCGGGCGGGTACGGGCGCGCTCCGCCGCCACGGTCAACCCGGCCATGGCCACCGGCACGATCGAGGTGTTGGGCAAGCAACTGGAAATCCTCAACCAGGCGGCGACTCCGCCCTTCCAGCTGGACGAATACACCGCCGTGGGCGAAGAGGTGCGCCTGCAGTACCGCTACATGGATCTGCGCCGGAGCGAAATGCAGCAGCGCCTGATACTGCGCTCCAGGATCACCTCCGCAGTGCGCAATTTTCTCGATGGCGAGGGTTTCCTCGACATCGAGACCCCGATCCTGACCCGGGCAACCCCTGAGGGCGCGCGGGATTACCTGGTGCCGAGCAGGACCCAGCCGGGCCGGTTCTTCGCGCTGCCGCAGTCGCCCCAGCTGTTCAAGCAGCTGCTCATGGTGGCGGTTTTC
>CAYTDW010000642.1:0-2412 GCA_964436585.1 uncultured Halioglobus sp.
CCTCCCGCGCCAGGGCGCGCACCAGGAGCCACTTGGCGGCCACATCCTCGGCGCTGAAGTGCTGCGCAGTGCCCTCGGCAGATTCGAGTATCTGCAGGATTTTCAGCCTGGGCAGGGTGACTTTCAGACCGGCCTTGCGCAGTTCGAGGTTTTCGTCGCTCATGGAGTCAGGGGTTCTCTGCGCAGTCGGTAGGCGGTATCATGCCACCCCGGTTACCCAAGTGGAAGTTTTACGCCATGCGCCTGTTCGTTTTGCTGTTCGCAGCCGTCTGCCTGAGCGCCTGTGGTGTCGTGGGTTTCCCCGGCGTTTACAGAATCGACGTGGAGCAGGGCAACATCGTCACCCAGGAAATGGTGGACCAGCTCCAGCCCGGAATGACCCGGCGCCAGGTGCGGTTTATTCTTGGCACGCCCCTGATCGAGGACCCCTTCAACCCGGACCGCTGGGATTACCCCTACGTCAAGCGCAACGGCCAGACCGTGCTCAGTGAATCCCGCCTGACGGTGTTCTTCGACGGCGACAGGCTGGTGAAGTATGAAGGCGAATTGAAGCAGGAACGCGAGCCCAGCCAGGACGTTCCCGAAAAACCCGCCAGCGCGACTGAAAGCGGCTAGCCAGTCTGTGGGCCGGCCCGGCGTTCCCTGACCCTGGCGGCACGGGCCTTGCGCACTTCCTTGGGATCGGCAAGCAGCGGCCGGTAGATCTCCACCCGGTCGCCCTCCGCCAACACCTGGGTCGGGGCAACCACCCCACCAAAGATACCGAAGGTGGCGTTCTCCAGGTCAATGCCGTCGAATTTGGTTGCGATGCCCGACAGCTGCGCCGCCTCGCGTACGGTGGTGCCGGGCGCCACGTCCAGGGGCAGGATAGCCTGCCGGTGCGGCAGGGCGTAGGCAACCTCCACCCGGATAGTGTCTTTGCCCGTCATTGCAAAACCCCTGTTGTTGAGAGTCAGGCCGCCAAGCCCAGCAGCGCCGCGATAAGTATCACGGCGATGGCCAGCGGCGCAATATAGCGCAGCAGGCGCTGCCACAACGCGAAAAACAGATCCAGCTCCCGGGATAACTCCACGCGCAGGATCTCCGGCCGCAGGTGCCAGCCCACCAGCACCGCCGTCAGCAGGGCGACCAGGGGCAACAGGAAGTCGGCGGTGAGCTTGTCCATGAACCGGAACAGGCTGCCATCGGCCAGCCGCGAGTACTGGTCACCCGGGGCAAAGGAAAGCGTTACCACCAGCGCCAACAGCCAGACCAGCACACCGACGGCGATGGCCGCGCTGACCCGCCGCAACCGCAAGCGCTGCATCAGCACTCCGACCACCGGCTCCATAATGGCCACCACCGAACCCAGCGCCACCAGCACCACCATGGCGAAAAACACCGTGCCAGCCAACTCGCCGAGCATGAGATTGCCAAAAGCATAGGGCAGGCTGATGAACATCAGGCCCGGCCCCATCGAGGGCTCCATATTGTTGGCAAACACGATGGGGAAAATGGCCAGCCCGGCCATCAGGGCGATTGCCGTATCAAACACCGCTACCGCCAGGATGGAGCGACCGATGGGAAGGTGCCGCGGCGCATAGGCGCCGAAGCTGATACCCGTGCCGACGCCCACCCCCAGCGTGAACAGTGCCTGCCCGAGGGCCGCGTGCACCGAGCTCCAGGTAAAATCGATGGGCTTGATGCTGAAGAGGAAGTTCCGGGTGGCGGGAATATCCCCGGCGTCAAAGCCGAATTTGACCAGGCCCGCCAGCAGCACGAACAGCGTAGGGACGGCCAGCCAGGCCAGCGTGCCGAGGCCCCAGCGAATGCCCAGGGCCGAGACCGCCACGGCGGGGGCGAGAAAGAGGCTCTGCCAGTAGATCATCTGCAGCACGTCATCCAGCAACAGCTGGAACTGCTCGGCGACCAGCGTCGCGCTGGCGGCTGCAAACAGGCCCGTGTGCATATTCCAGGCATAGGCCAGGGCCCAGCCGGCCACCACCACGTAATAGGACAGGATCAACATCCCGGTAATGCAGGCGAGCCGGCCCAGCAGCATCCAGTTGCGCGACAGCAGGGAGCGATCCGCCGCCCAGCGCAGGGCCACTACCGGACTGGCGCGGCCGTGGCTGCCGATGATCACTTCGGCAATCATCACCGGCACCGCCACCAACAGCAGGCAGGCGAGGTAGGCCAGCACAAAGAGGCCGCCGCCGTTCTCCCCCACCAGGAAGGAAAAACGCCAGAGGCTGCCCAGCCCTATGGCCGAGGCGGATAGCATGAGGACAAACGTGGTGCGGCTCTGCCAGCCGCCCAGTTCCCCCCGCTGTGCCACGCTCATGGTAAAAAAGCCAAAACTATCATGCGCTTAGAGTGCCCCATGCCGCGCGATGTGAAAAGGGAAAGTTTCACGTTTAACCCGCGGGCCCA
>CAYTDW010000643.1:0-2410 GCA_964436585.1 uncultured Halioglobus sp.
ATCTCGACCACCGCCTCGAATACCGCCTGGGGTGTCGGCTGGTCGATCCCGCGCTCCCGCAGGGCCTGGGCTAGTGCCGGGTAAGCGGCTTGCACGTCGGGCCGCCGGCTCAGGGCCAGCGTGACGTGGGTGATCACCAGCTGGTCCTGCAGTGCATGCTTGAACACGCTGTCGCGATAGCCAAAGCGGCACTCGGTCCCTGTCAGGGAATGGGTCCGGACACCGTCCATCGCAATGCAGTCCACCCGCCGCACCAGCGGGCTGAGTTCGACGCCATAGGCGCCGATATTCTGGATCGGCGCCGCCCCCACGGTCCCGGGTATCAGGGCGAGATTCTCCAGCCCGTAGAGGCCGTGTCGCAGGGACCACTGCACCAGCTGGTGCCAGTGCTCCCCGGCCGCCACCCGCAGGGTCACCGCGTCGCCCCGCTCCTCCAGCACCTCGATGCCGCGGGTATCCAGGCGCAGCACCATGGCATCCAGGTCGCCGGCAATTACCACGTTGCTGCCCTCCCCCAGCGGGACTGCGGCGAGGCCCAGGCTCGAGGCCCAGGCCAGCGCCTCGGTCAGCTGCGTGTCATCGCCGACCCGCACCAGGGCTTTGGCGGTCCCCTCCAGGGCGAGGGTATTGTATGGCTGCAGTGACTCAGCGTGCAGAACGTGCATTGCCGGCCCCCTGCAGCCTGGCCGCGACTGTCACGGGGGCGTGGCGCCGGCGAAGCGGGCGCGCACCGCGTCGAGATCCGCCTGGGTATCGACGCCCGGGGGCACAGCTTCAGCGGCGGTCGCCACATGGATACCGACGCCGTTGTAGAGTGCCCGCAACTGCTCCAGCTGCTCCAGCTGCTCCAGCGGCGCCGGTTGCCAGGTGACGTACTGGTGCAGGAACGCGGTGCGGTAGGCGTATATGCCGATATGGCGATACCAGTTGCCGTGGGTCGGCATGGCATCCCGCCCCGAGCGAAAATGCTCCCGCGGCCAGGGGATGGCGGCGCGACTGAAATACAGAGCCATGCCGCGGCGGTCACACACCACCTTGACGGCATTGGGATCCAGCAGCTCGGCGATATCGACAATGCCCTCGCACAGGGTGGCGATACCGGCCTGGGTATGTGCTGCCAGGTTGTGCGCCACCTGGTCGATGACCCCCGGCGGCATCATGGGCTCGTCGCCCTGCACGTTAACCACGATCTGCTCGTCACCCCAACCGAAATAGGCGGCCACTTCGTGCAGGCGGTCGGTGCCCGAGGGGTGATCGGGCGAGGTCATGCAAACGCGAGCGCCGAAGCCCTCGGCCACAGCCATGATGCGCTCATCGTCGGTGGCGATGACCACCTCCCGGGCGGCGCTGCGGCGCGCCTGCTCCCACACCCGCTGCAGCATGGGTTTACCGGCGATATCCAGCAGCGGCTTGCCCGGCAGGCGGGTGGAACCGTAACGGGCGGGGATGACAACCGTATAGGCCATGTAAGCTCCGTAGAAAAGTCAGCGACGCGCCAGCGCGACCACGGCATCGGTCACGGCGGCCGGCAGCCGCGCGCTGATTTTGAGGTACCAGGCATTGGCGCCGGCGAGGCCGCCACATTTTACCGCGTCCTTCTCGGTCATGATAATCGCCTGCTGCGCCAGCCCGGCAAAATCCGCCGCAGTGTAACAGTGGTGGTCGGCGAAATACCGCCGCGCCGGCTCGAAACCGAGGGCCAGCAGGGTATCAAAGAACTGGCCCGGCTGGGCGATTCCCGCCACGGCGACGACCTCGGTGGCAAGGGCCGCCGGCGTCGCCGGGCGCTGCTCGCCGCTGTCGATATTGACCAGGCAGTCCACTGCGTAGTGCACCCCGCGGCGGGCCTCCATGCTGCCGCGATACAGCACAAAATCGACTTCATCCAACCGCTGCGGTGGCTCGCGCAGGGGGCCCGCGGGCAGGCAGAAGCCATTGCCGGTGCCGCGCTGGGCATCGACCAGGGCGATTTCGAGATCGCGCGCCAGGGCATAATGCTGCAGGCCGTCGTCACTGATGATGATGTCCACGTCGTCGCCCGCCAGCAGGGCCCGCACCGCCAGCGTCCGCCGCGGCGCCACCACGCAGGGGCAGAGCGTGCGCCGGTGGATCAGCAGGGGTTCATCGCCACACTGGCGGGCGCGGCTGTCGGCCTGTACCCGCAGCGGCGCGCGCGAACGGCCCGCACCGTAGCCCCTGCTGACCACACCCGGCCGCAGTCCGCGCTGCTGCAGGCTTTCCACCAGCGCGATCACCACCGGCGTCTTACCGGTGCCGCCCACACTGATGTTACCCACCACAACGACCGGCACCGGGGCGCGGTAGACGCCCAGCAGCTGATGACGGTAGAGCCCGCGCCGAACCGACGCCAGGCTGCGAAACAGCGCTTCCAGGGGGCGCAACAACCACA
>CAYTDW010000644.1:0-2406 GCA_964436585.1 uncultured Halioglobus sp.
GTTTTCCAGGGCGAAACTTTCGAAGCGGTAGAACGCGGCCCGCAGCAGTTCGATGCCGTCGAGAATTACCCGGCCCGGGCACTGGGCGGTGCGGCGCTCGCCGTCGTCCAGCTCGCGCCAGTGCACCGCCCGCCGGTCCCGGCCCAGCACCAGGCGCCGGCCCAGCTGGTCCGCCAGCCGCTGCAGGTACCAGGTATCGAAGTTGACCACGTTCCAGCCGATCAGCACGTCGGGGTCGTAGTCGGCCAGCCAGTCGAGAAAGACCTGCAGCGCCTCTTCCTGGCTGGCACAGGACTGGACGAAGTCCTGCTGCGCCCCGGCGCCCACCATGAACACCCGCCGGGTCTGCCGGCCTGCCGCCACGGCGTGCACGCCGATGGAGAAGAGTTGCAGGCCCTCCATCGCGGTTTCTATATCGAGGGACACGACCTTGAGCGCGGGCCGGTAATCCGCGGCTTTCAGCGCCGGGTTATCCAGCACGATGTGCCGGCCCAGCTGGCGGGCCTCACCCTGCAGGGCGGCGGAGCCCATCACGAAACGCTCCATCAGGAAACGGTCCGCCGGGTTGATGTCCGCCTCTAGGGGGTCAAGGCCGAGGTCGCGCAGGGCATCCGCGAGACGCCGGGCCTGGCGATGGGAGGGACAATAGATCGCCACCACCGGCAGCAGCGAGAAACTGCGCAGGCCCACCGGTTTCAGCTCCACCCCCGGCTCGGCGTCGAGCAGGCCCCGGGCCGCCTCCAGCTGGCGCTGCTCGAGGAAGAATACGCTGCGCTCGCCCCGCACCAGGGCGCACAGGGGGCCACTGTCGGTGGCAAACCAGTACTCCAGCTCTATCCCGCCCTGGGTGTCGCGCCAGTTGCGGGTGAGGAGAAAACCTTCGAAGGTTTGTACAGTCAAACCTGGATCCCTGGCAAAACGAACGATGGGTCGGTAGGGTGCGTTACACTATTTGATCACTAGGCGCGGACCCCACGGTGGCTTAAGCTATCCACCCACTGCGGGGACAATCCGCACTCGTATTTGAAAGGTAAGACCATGGAAAAGCCCGTCATCAAGCACGACCCCTTATACCAGCTGCTGCGCACCGAGGACATCAAGGGCTTCAACGAACAGCGCGACAAGCTCGACACCAGCGAGCTCAAAAGCGGCGACTACCGGGGCCGGGACCTGCGCAATATGAATGCCCGGGGCCTGGATTTCAGCAACTCCTACTTCCGCAATTGCGACCTCAGCGGCATCGATTTTCGCTACACCAACCTGGAGGGAGCCAGCCTGCTGGATGCCAAGTTGTCCGGCACCTATTTCCCGACGGCATTGAGCGCCGCGGAAATCCGCCTCTCGCTGGAGACGGGCACCCGCCTGCGCTACGACAAGCCCTAGCGTCCGACCGGCTCCTAGCCCTGGGACATCAGGTCCCTGAGGTCGATAATCGCCGCATTGGCCCGACTGATATAGGACGCCATCACCAGAGAGTGGTTGGCCATCAGGCCGAAGCCGCTGCCGTTGAGGATGATCGGGCTCCACACCGGCTCCTGGGTACCCTCCAGCTCCCGGATAATCTGCTGCAGGCTGACCTGGGCATTTTTCTTGCGCAGCACGTCGGCAAAATCCACCTCCGCCGCCTTCAGAAACTGGATCAGCGCCCAGGCAGTGCCGCGGGCCTCGAAGAAAACATCGTCAATCTGGTTCCAGGGCGTGGTGACTTCCACTTCACCCGGCGCGCTGGTGGACTGGGATGCCGCCTCTTCCCCGGCGAGGTCCGTGTTGAGCCGGCGCTTGCCCACGCTGGCGCTGAGACGCTGGGACAGGCTGCCCAGCCGGGTGTTCACGGTGGTCAGCCAGTAGCGCAGGTTATCGGCCCTGGCGTAGAACTGGGCGTCCGGGGACTGCACATCCGAGAGGCGGTTGAAATACCGTCGCACGTACTTCAGGCCGTCGCGGTATTCCGACTCCGAGGGGGGCAACGCCCAGCTGTCGGAGTCGAAATTGAAGCGCGGCTCCGACATCACCAGGTCCACGTCCTCGGTGGACTGGGACTGGGAGCGGCTGAACACTTCCCGCAGGGCCCGCGCCAGGTCCCTGGACTGGACCAGGACGCCGTATTCCCAGTTGGGCATATTGTCGAGCCACACCCCCGGCGGGAAAATATCGTTGTGGATGTAGCCACCCGGCTTGGTGAGCAGGGTATCCATCACCCCCATCAGGGTCGCCGTGGTCACCGAACCCGTCACCACTTCGAGCCCGTCCTGCGCCGCGTAGGCCGCCGCCCGCTCGCGCACGTCAAAGGGCTGCGGGGCAATGCTCCAGTACATACCCAGCAGCACGCAGACCAGCAGGTACACAGCGAGCAGTGTAATCAGCACGCTGGCCAAGTATCCCCCCGGCAGCAGTTCATCGAGCCGG
>CAYTDW010000645.1:0-2405 GCA_964436585.1 uncultured Halioglobus sp.
ACACTGGGTGCCGGCGGCGGCTCCATCGCCCGTTTTGATCGCTTGTGGGGCGCAATTGAAGTGGGCCCGGAAAGTGCCGGCTCCGATCCGGGCCCGGCCTGCTACGGCCGCGGCGGTACGCTGCCCACGACGACCGATGCCAACCTGGTGCTGGGTTATCTCGACGAGAAAAATTATGCCGGCGGCAGTATAAAACTGAGCAAGCGTCGCGCCGAACGCGCAATTCGCGACCACATCTGCGAGCCTACCGGGCTCAGTATGGAACAAGCCGCCCTGGCGATTCGCCGCAAGGTCGACGCCAATATGGCTGATGCCATCTTCAAGGAAGTGGCCACAAAAGGGTACGACCCACGCAAGTTCACCTTGCTTTCCTACGGAGGCGGCGGGCCACTGCACGCCTGCGGTTACGCGGGGAAAATCGGCATATCACGGATTTTGATCCCCCCGTTCAGTGCCGTCTTCTCTGCCCTAGGCGCGGCCAGCATGAACCAGTTGCACATCCACGAACGCTCGCTGTACCTGATGCTCTACGATTCACTGAAGCGCCAGGTACTGCAGGACTTTGACCAGTTCAATGCGACTGTGGATCACCTCGAACAATTGGGCAAGGACGATTTGCTGCGCCAGGGTGTGCACCCCGATGACATCAGGTTCCGGGTCGAGCTCGATATGCGCTATGGCAATCAGCTGGCCCAGACCGCGGTGGTGAGCCCGACTGAACACATCGAGTCCGATCAGGATGTAATGACTCTGCTCGACCTCTTCAGCTCGAATTACGAACAGCGCTTTGGCGAGGGCAGCGCCGCGCCCGAGGCGGGCATTCGGGTCAATGTGATCCGCGTCGTCTCGTTCGTGGAGCACGAGGCGGTGAAGCTTGAACGCAGCTCCGCCAGCAATGGCGCCGTGGTGGCGCCCGTCAGCAGCCGGGACTGCTGGTTTGATGGCACCGAAGGTTCGCTGCCCACACGGGTTTTCAACGCTGCGGATATTCCCGAAGGCGCAGCCATCTCCGGCCCGGCCCTGGTTGAGACGCGACACACCACCTATCTCGTTTATCCCGGTTGGTCGCTGACCATGGGCAAGCAGGGTTCCGCCTGGCTTGAACAATGCGATATCAGCGCAGGAGGAAACTCACATGATTAAGGCAAAAACGCCCAGCGAACGCAGTTTGATTGAGCAGTTCCTCGATGACAACGTCCTTTTCCTGGGTCCCGACCCGGATATCATGGCCGATCACAGCGTTTCGACTCCAAATGAAAGAGAGGTCGCGGCCGTCGAGGCCTGGAAAGATCGATCGGATGAAATTCACCTTATTCGCAACCGCCTGCAAACTGCCTGTAACGAGTCGTTCGACATGGTGGAGCAGATGGGTGCCGCCCCCGGCGCCAAGTGGGGAGACCTTATCGCCGGTATCTTTTCCTGCCAGGGCGATCTGGCCCTGTCCAGCGCAGGGGGTGTCCTGATTTTTTCCGTGCTGGCGCAGCACCCGCAGAAATTTATACTCAAGTACTGGAAAGATGATCCCACAGTGGGCATCCGCGACGGCGACATCTTCATGCATAATGATGCGCGCTACGGCAATATTCATAACACAGACCAGAGCCTGTCCGTTCCGATTTTTCATGATGGCGAGATCGTGTGCTTCGTTGGCGCCATCGTGCACGAGGGCGAAAACGGCGCCTGCGAGCCCGGCGGCATGCCCGGCGGCGCGGAGAGCCCTTATGATGAGGGCTTGAAAATTTCGCCGCTCAAGGTTGGCGAAAACTTCGAGTTTCGCAAAGATCTGCTCACTTTCCTGCAAAACTCGGTACGTGAACCGAAACTGCAGCTGGAGGGTATGAAATCAAAGTTGTATGCGAGCTTGAGAATCAAGAGACGTGTCGAGGAAGTCATCAGGGACTATGGTATCGATGCGTTTCTGGCGACGCTGCGCGGCACGCTAAGCGATACTGAAGCCGAAGTAAGACGACGCCTGAAAACATGGCCCGATGGCAAAGTGCTGTCAAATGTGTTTGCCGATAGTACCCTGCGTGAGAATGTACTGATCAAGATTCGCTGCGAGGTCAGCAAACAGGACGATGAAATGGTCATCGACCTGAGAGGGTCCTCGCCCGAGTTCCTGAATCGGGCCAACAATACCGTTCTGGCCTCCATGAAAGGGATGTTGGCCCAGTTGTTCCTGATGTTTGTCTGGCCTGACCTGCCGCGCAACCAGGCGGTTTTTGCGCCTATCACCGTGCTGACGGACAAGGGCTCGACACTCAACTGTTCGCCCGAGGCGCCAAATGCCCAGAGCATGATGACTTTTTTTCCCGCCTTTACGGCTGTGCAAAGCGCTATTCCCAAATTGCTGTTTGCCGCCGGTTATCGCTCAACCGATATTATTGCCTGCTGGTATAACATGA
>CAYTDW010000646.1:0-2403 GCA_964436585.1 uncultured Halioglobus sp.
TGCGCGCCATCGAGAGACTAAAAGAGCAGTTGCGCGAGCAATATGCCGAGGTGAGGGAGACGGAGAAACTGCTTGTCCACTCGTCCCTCGCCGGCAAGCTCAATCACCGTCAGTTGGCTTTGTTACAACATGCGCTGAAGAATCCCGGCCAGACCTACACGGTCAAAAGTCACCAGAACAGCCACCGGGTGGCGAAGCAGACCGCGCGGAACGATTTGACAGAACTGGCGGGCAGATATGGCCTGCTGGTAGGCGGCATACAGGGTCGAACTGCAATATTTACTGCGCCGGCTGATCTACTGGAGCGGGTAAATCGAATCTAGACAAACGAGGCTAACGAATGAAACTGACAAATAGCAGCACCCGCTGGGGTGCGGTATCCATGCTACTGCACTGGACTGTCGTGCTACTGATCATCGCCCAGTTTGTGATGGCGAACATTGCCGGGGATCTGCCGCTGGGCATGCAGAAACTCGCCTGGCTCGCCCGCCACAAATCGGTGGGTATCACCATTCTGGGCATCGCGATCATTCGCCTTACGTGGCGACTGCTCAGCCCTGGCCCGGCGCTGCCGTCGAAGCTCGGCCCGGTGGAGCGGAGTCTGGCCGCGACAACGCATATCGGCTTGTACCTGGTGCTGTTCCTGATGCCGCTGAGCGGCTGGCTCATGTCGTCCGCCAAGGGCTACCCGGTCAGCTGGTTCAACCTGTTGCAGCTGCCGGACCTCATCGCAAAGAATGAAGAGGCTTTCAAAATACTCGAGGCCTGCCACGGAATTCTGGCGATAGCGCTGGTCGTACTCGCGATGCTGCATGTAGCGGGGGCGCTCAAGCATCACTTCGTCTACAGGGACGACGTGCTGAAACGAATGCTGCCCTGCCTCGCCCTGGGGCTGGCGGCGACGGTTTTCACAAGCCCATCGCCGGCTTCGGCCGCGGATCTCGTGTCCGCCCCGGGCCAGGGCACCCTGAAATTTTCCTTTACCCAGGCAGGCGCGACGGGTAGCGGCGTGTTCCGCAAGTTCGATGTGCGCTTTACGCCACCGGATGCGGCGGGAGCCCGCGGAGAGCTGATCGTGACGATCGATGTGGCCTCCCTCGACACTGATGACAGCGAGCGCGACGAGATCCTGCGCGGCCCGGACCTGTTTGCCACAGAGCGCTTTCCCGCGGCGCGGTTTGCAGCGCAGCGTATCGAGGCTGATGGCGATGGCAGGTATCGAGCTGTGGGGACGCTGACAATCCGCGACGTCTCAAAAGCGCTGGAACTGCCATTGGAGTTGCGCCCGGCAGCGGACGCGGCAGGGTCTGCAGGCCTGCTGGTCGGTGAGGTATCAATCGACCGGCTGGATTACGGGGTTGGCCAGGGGGAATGGACCTCCACGGAGTGGGTGGCCGATAAAGTCACGATTTCCTGGTCGGTGAGCCTGGTGCCCGCGAATCCCGCTACGGCTGGATTGGCGAGGCCAGCAGGTCAAACCTGATCTTCACCACATCCACGACCTGGAGAGCGCCCATGGCCACGCTGAACGGCGTGATGCCGAAAGCGGTCTGGCTGATATCGAACATGCCGTGTGCCCGCAGGCGGTTGTCACCGACCTCCAGCGTTAGCGGTATGGTCAGCTCCCGGGTCTGGTCCCTGATCTGTATTGCCACCAGCGCCTGTGGGGCATCCGCTGCGCCGCTGATGCGGACTGACTTCAGGCTGATGAAGGGAAACTGCGCGGCATCGAGCAGCGCCGGGCCCAGCATGTTCTGCCGGGTACCCTGTTTCGCCTCGTCATTCACGTTCAGGGGAAATTCAGCGCCTTCCATTGCCCGCGCGGTATCGTCGTCCACGATCAGTTCATTCACCGGTACCACGATGTCGAAACCGGAGCGCTCCCAGCTGTTGTGATGCCAGGCATACCCGGCAATCGTGTTCGAGCTTATGACATGGTTGTGGCCCATTTTGGCCATGCTTCCGCCGCGATAAACCAGGATGTGTACGGAAGAGGCGGCGGGGTCTATCCGGTACAGTGTCGCGCCCTGCAAATCCGCGGGCCAGGCAACGCGGCCGGTGCTCAGCTCGGGCGCGGCTTGCGGGATGACGGGGCGCCCGGTGGTGCAGGAGGCAAGCAGCAGCGCAGCGGACACCACCGCCGCCAGGTACCAATGAGTGAAGCGCATGATGGCAAAGCCCCCTGTAGTCCCGGTCAAGACCGTAGGGGATTATGGCACAGCCAATTTGGCGGCGACGATAAACCCGGCGGATGTTAGCATTCCCCGGGTTTGACCAAGTGAGGTAGATGCCATGAAGCGCTGGAACGGTTGGGGCGACGACCAGAACGACCTGGGAATGGAGCTGAATCGCTCGGCACTGGCTTACCTGCGACAGTTGATCGGACCGGCGACCGCCCTGCCC
>CAYTDW010000647.1:0-2402 GCA_964436585.1 uncultured Halioglobus sp.
AGGTATTCCTCCCGCCGCGCCCGGGCAAGCGCGGCTGCCAGTACCTCCCGCGCCCGGGGATACTCCGAGCGCAGGTAGATATACCCCAGGGTGGCGCCCACCGCGAGTCCGGCGATGATCATGCCCTCGATCAGCTGGTAGGGATCCGCCTCCAGCAGCAGGCGGTCGGCGAAGGTGCCGGAGTCGCCCTCGTCGGCGTTGCAAACGATATATTTCTGCCGCCCCGGCGCATCGAGCACGGTCTGCCACTTGATGCCGGCGGGAAACGCGGCCCCGCCCCGGCCGCGCAGGCCGGACTCGGTGACGACATTGACGATGTCCTGCGGCTGCAGGCGCAGGGCCCGCTCCAGCCCGGCAAAGCCCTCCAGCGAGCGGTAGGTATCGAGGCACAGGGGGTCGCCCTGCCCGGCCCGGGCGAAAGTCAGGCGCTGCTGGGATTTCAGGAAGGGTATTGCCTCCACCGGTCCCAGGCAGAGAGGATGCGCGGCGGCGTCGCCTGCCAGCGCATCCAGCAGCGTCGGCACGGCGGCAACGCTCACCGGGCCGAAGCCCGTGCGCACGCCACCGCGCTCCAACTCGAGCAGGGGTTCCAGCCAGAACAGCCCGCGGGAGCCGTTGCGCACCAGCTCCAGCGGCAGCCCGCGACGCGCCGCATCCTGCAGCAGCGCGACCGCCACGCGCTCTGCGCCCAGGGCCAGGGCGGTGGTGTCGCGGGGCAGGTACAGTTTCAGGCTCATCCCCCGCTGGCTCCGCTGCCGACCTGGCCCAGCGCGGCCAGCAGCTCGTCCAGCCGGCTCGCATCGACCCGGGCGTGAATCTCATCGTCGATTCGCACCGTGGGCGAACAGGCGCAATTGCCAAGGCAGTACACCGCCTGCAGGGTGATGGCGCCGTCCGCCGTGGTGCCGCCGTAGTCGATGCCAAGGCGCTGCTTTGCATGGGCCTCCAGCGCGCGCGAACCCAGCGCCTGGCAGGCCTCCGCGCGGCAGATCTGCAGGGTGTGGAATCCGGCGGGCTCGCTGCGAAAATCGTGGTAGAAACTGATCACCCCGTGCACCTCGGCGCGGGACAGGTATAGGGCGCGGGCGATGGCGGGGACGGCCTCCGCGGGGATATAGCCGAGGGCATCCTGCAGGGCGTGCAACAGCGGCAGCAGCCCACCGGGAACGTCGCGGTACTGCTCGATCGCCCTTGCCAGCGCCCCGTCTGCCCTATCGCCCATGCGGTAACACCTGCAGCCTGCTCAGTAAACGCCCAGTATATCCCTAGTACAGGCAGCCCGCGTGAAACGCCAGGTGTTCGCCGATAAACGATGCTATGAAGAAATAACTGTGGTCATAACCGGCCTGCATGCGAATGGTCATGGGGTAGGCGGCCTCCCTACAGGCCTGCTCCAGCAGCGGCGTCTTGAGCTGCTCGGCCAGGAAATTATCCGCATCGCCCTGGTCTACCAGCACCGGCAGCTGCTCGCCGGCACCTGACAGTAGCGCCGTGGCGTCATACTGCCGCCAGCTGTCCCGGTCCGGCCCCAGGTAATTGCCCAGGGCTTTCTCGCCCCAGGGGCAGCGCAGCGGCGAGCAGATGGGTGCGAAGGCGGTGACCGACCTGAACCGCCCGGGATTTTTCAGGGCGATGGTCAGGGCGCCGTGGCCGCCCATGGAGTGACCCGAGATGCCGGTGCGGGAACTGTCTACCGGAAAACCGGCGCTGACCAGCGCCGGCAGTTCATCCACGATGTAGTCGTACATGCGGTAGTGCCGGCGCCAGGGCTCCTGCGTGGCATTCACATAGAAACCCGCGCCGAGGCCAAAGTCCCAGGCGCCGTCGGGATCGTCCGGCACGCCGTCGCCGCGGGGACTGGTATCCGGCGCCACGATGGCCAGGCCCAGTTGCGCCGCGTAGCGCTGGGCGCCCGCCTTGGTGACAAAATTTTCGTCGGTGCAGGTGAGCCCGGACAACCAATAAACCACCGGCACCTTCCCCGCCTCCGCCTGGGGTGGCAGGTAAACCGAGAACGTCATCTCACAGCCAAGGACCGTGGAGGCGTGGCGATAGCGCAGCTGGCGCCCCTCAAAACAACGGTTTGCGCCGATCTGCTCCATCTCAGTACTGCACCACGGAACGGATGCTCTGGCCGGAATGCATCAGGTCAAAGGCCCTGTTGATATCCTCCAGCGGCATGGTGTGGGTGATGAGGTCGTCGATATTGATCTTGCCCTCCATGTACCAGTCGACGATTCGCGGCACGTCGGTGCGGCCGCGGGCGCCGCCGAAGGCGCTGCCGCGCCAGCCGCGACCGGTGACCAGCTGGAAGGGTCGGGTGGAAATTTCCTGGCCCGCGCCGGCGACGCCGATGATGCAGCTCTGGCCCCAGCCCTTGTGGCAGCACTCCAGCGCCTGGC
>CAYTDW010000648.1:0-2395 GCA_964436585.1 uncultured Halioglobus sp.
CCTGGTGGTATTTGCCCTCGAGGATTGTCAGCAGCACCTGGCGCCGGTCCGCCTGCTCAGGGATCGCAACGCGTGCCGGGCGCGTCGGGCGGCGCTCGCCGCGCAGCAGGATACCGGCTTCCAGCTGGGCGATCGCCTGCGGGCCCAGCGGGTCGCGCAAGTGCACCCGATAGACTTTTTCACACTGGCGGGCGGGGCTGGTCAGGCGATGGTTCCAGGCGCCGTCGTCGGTCAGCAGCAGCAGCCCGGTGGTGTCCCTGTCGAGTCGCCCGGCGATCTGCAGGTCGAGGTACCTGGGTTCACCCCGCAACAACTCAAGCGCGGCGGGGTGCGCAGCATCGAGCGTCGCGCTGACGTATCCCGCCGGCTTGTGCAGCATGAAGTAACGGGGCCGGGGGGGCTCGATGGGTTGCCCGTCCAGGGTAACGCTGTCGGTGCAGCCCAGCGCCATACTTGCGCTGGAGGCGGTAGCGCCGTTGACGCAAACCCGCTTCGCCCTGATCGCAAGGTGCGTTTCGGAGCGCGAAAGCCCGGTGCTGTTGCTGATGAATCGGTCGAGACGCAAGCGGGATTGTCACCTGTAGTGAATGAGCAGAACGGGAAAGTGCGAACTCTTCCGCGCCGTAGTATACCTTCTCCGGAGCCCGGGTAGCGGGCTCACTGGTTGACTCGACCGCAACGGTGGGTGGAGTATAGCGCCGGCGACAACAGGCCCCCTGGAGACCCCGGTGATGATTTCACGCCATCTGTTCATTCCCCTGCTGGCATTATGGAGCGGTATGGGTCTTGCGGCCGAACCAGTTTCAGGGGTAGGGATTGTGCCGATGCAGGGTGTACCGCCCAGCCGCGAGTCCCAGGTCACCCTGGCGAATTTTCGCGACTACCCCATGAGTCGCTGGGCGTTTCGCAATGCCGGTGCGGTCCTCAACACGGTGATGGTGCCCCG
The DNA here is from genome assembly GCA_964436585.1 of uncultured Halioglobus sp. Lineage (GTDB taxonomy): Bacteria > Pseudomonadota > Gammaproteobacteria > Pseudomonadales > Halieaceae > JARRPM01. Next base: position 947 of record CAYTDW010000648.1, read on the forward strand.
GGAGGGCGACATTCACCGCCTGCCGGGGCCGCTGCGCCCTGAAATCGGGGAACAAATTTTTACCGACCCCCAGGGGCAGCAGATGAGTTTCGATGCCCTGTTCGAGGCGAACTACGCCGATGGCGTGCTGGTGATGCAGGGCAGTCGACTGCTGCACGAGGCCTACTTTCACGATTTCAATGAGCGCAGCCAGCACATCTGGTTTTCCATGACCAAGTCCCTTGCCAGCACCCTGTTCGGCCTGCTGGTGGCGGAGGGAAAGGTTGAGCTGGACGCCTCGCCGGCAAAGTATATTCCAGAGTTGAAAGGCAGCGGCTTCGAGCGCGTAACTATCCAGCAGGTGCTGGACCACGCCACCGCCATCGACTTTCACGAGAACTACACCGATACCGAATCAGACTTCGCCCGGTATTATGCGCCCGCCCTGAACCTGGGCTGGTTGCCGGGCGCGGCGGACGTGCAGCCTGGCGAGGCAAAAATTTTCGGGGTACAGGATTTCCTGGTGCATTTCATCAAGCCCGACCCGGCGCTACTGCCCGGCGCGGCGTTTGACTACAACTCCAGCAACGCCGACGTGCTCGGTTGGTTGATTGCGCGGATCAGCGGCCAGCCCTTCCAGGATTTCCTGCAGCAGAACCTGTGGGCGAATCTGGGGGTGGAGCACGACGCCTACCTCGCCGCCGACCGGGCTCTGGTGCCCGTCGCCACCGCGGGCATGAACACCACCCTGCGCGATGCGGCGCGCTTTGGCATGATGATTCGCGACCACGGTGAGTTCGCCGGCCAACAGGTCGTGCCGGCCCGGTGGGTGGACGCGATCCTGGAGGTCAGCGATGAACTCAAGGCCACGATGAGGGCCAACCCGAAGTATGGCGCTGCGCCCTGGTCGGCCTATCACAACATGTGGTGGATCCTCGATGCCGCCGCCGGAGAGTTCTGCGCCGTGGGAATTCACGGCCAGGTGATCTACATCAATCGCAGGGCGGACACGGTCATGGTCTGGTTTTCCAGCCAGCCGGTGGCCTCCGCCGCCGGCAACCCGAATTTCCTCGCCAAGCTGGATGCGGCGCGGCAGCTGGCAGTTTCCCTCACCCGCAAGCCCGGGCTATCCGTGGGAGCGGCACCATGAGTGTCATCGAACAGCGGCTGCAGGCCCTGCGCCAACAGCTGCGGGCGGCAGGCTATGCCGCGCTGGTGGTGCCGCGGGCCGACGAATACCTCGGCGAGTATATCCCCGCCCACAGCGAACGCCTGCGCTGGCTGTCGGGCTTCACCGGCTCCGCGGGCCTTGCCATTGTCACCCTCGAGCGCGCCGCCATTTTCGTTGACGGCCGCTACACGGTGCAGGTGCGCCAGGAGGTGTCCCCCGAACTGTTCGAGTACTGTCGCCTCGGCGACGATCCCCCCGCCGACTGGCTGGCGGCACAGCTGCCCCGCGGCGCCACGGTC
>CAYTDW010000649.1:0-2382 GCA_964436585.1 uncultured Halioglobus sp.
CCCACAGCCATTTGTCCAGGCGCAGGCGGTGGCTGTTCCCCGCAGCTTCAGTCATGGGCTGCCGCGGCCGGCATGATTTCGTCGAAGTGATGGATGCCGGGAAACCGTGTCTGCAGCCGTTTCTGCCGCTGGCTGTCCGGCTGCAGCAGCGTGAGCAGGTGGGCTATGCCGTAGTCCCGGGCCGAGTCGAGCACCCGCTCGGTGTCGTCTATCAGCAGGGTCCTGGCGGGGTCGAAGGGGTGCAGGGCCTGCAGCCTGTGCCAGAAAGCCTGGTCTTCCTTGGGCGCCAGCAGGTCATGTGACACCACCACCCGGTGAAACCAGTTGCTGATATCCACGTTCGCCATTTTGATCTCGTAGGTCTTGCGGTGGGCATTGGTGACCAGTACCACCTCCCGGTGGCTGGAGCGCAGCCAGGCGAGGAACTCCAGGGCAAAGGGGCGCAGGCGAATCATATGCTGGATTTCACGCTTCAGTGCGGGGATGTCCATGTCCAGTTGTTCCGACCAGTGATCGAGGCAATACCACTTGAGCGTGCCCTCGCCGCTGTGGAAGGTGTCACGCAGCTGCGCCGAGGATTCCTCCTCGCTGATCTGGTGCCTGGCCGCATACAGCCTCGGCAGGTGATCCATCCAGAAGTAGTTATCAAAATGCAGGTCCAGCAGGGTGCCGTCCATGTCCAGCAGCACGGTGTCGATAGCGTCCCAGTCGATCATCTGCGCTTCCCGCCCGATTTTCGTGGCGTGATTATGCCGGTTTTTCTGCGGCGCGCCAGCGCCGGTCCCGCGCGGTGGTATAGTGGGTGCACTGCCAGAGGAGGCAATTTTGCAGGATCTACCAGGCCTGGTGACACCACTGCTGGAGCTGTGCCGGGAGGCGGGGGCGCTTATCTGCCGCCACTACCACGCCGCCGGCGCGGGCGATTTCCAGTCCAAGGCGGACGATTCGCCGCTCACCCTGGCGGATACCGAATCCCACGCGCTGCTGCAGGCGGGACTGCAGCTGCTGGAGCCATCGCTCCCGCTACTGTCAGAGGAGTCGCCGGCAGCCGCCCTGGCAGGGCGGCACCATTGGCCGCGCTACTGGCTGGTGGATCCGCTCGATGGCACCCGGGAGTTCCTGGCGGGCACCGGTGAATTCACCATCAATATCGCCCTGATCGAGAACCACCGGCCGGTACTGGGGGTGCTGTACCTGCCGCTGGAGCAGGTTGCCTATGTGGGAATTCCGGGGGCGGCCGCGCATCGCTACCACTGGCGGGGGCAGGGGGAATGGGCGCGTTCAGCACTTGCAGTGCGGGCGCTGGAGCCCGGCAGGGAGCTGGTGCTATTGGCCAGTCGCCGCCACCGCAACGCTAAACTCGATGCTTGCCTGGCCTGGCTGCGCGAGCGCTGGGGGCCGGTGGCCAGGCGCGACAGCGGCAGCGCCCTCAAGTTTTGCCTGCTGGCCCGGGGGGAGGGTGACCTCTACCCGCGCTTTTCACCCTGCTGTGAATGGGATACGGCGGCGGGCCAGGCGCTGCTCGAAGCCGCCGGTGGCGCCCTGCTGGGAATGGATGGCCGACCGCTGCGCTACAACTGCAGCGAGTCATTGCTGAGCCCGCACTTCTTTGCCATTGCCGATGCCGGCCACCCCCTGTGGCGCGAGTTGTTGGCCAGTCAACGGTTTTGACAGGCCCGGTTAATTCGGGCGTCAGAGCTTCTCTACAGTGCTTGTACATGACTTCACTGTGGGTATAGAGTTGCACTCTGATTGCAGGCCTCGGGTTACCTAATAGTGGTAGTACATCTGGTTACAGCATGAGCGAGTTTACCCACAATGGCGCCGGCTCCGGCGCAGATGCCGCCAACGAGCCGATTACGCCGGCCATGCGCCTGCTCCAGTTGCAGACCCGGCACCGGGTACTCGACAGCAAAATAGCCGAACTCCACAGTTTTCCCTACCAGAACCAGATCCTGCTGCAGCGCCTCAAGAAAGAAAAACTGCGCCTCAAGGACGCCATCGAGCGCCTGAAAGACGAGCTGATTCCCGACCTCAACGCCTAGCAGGCCGCTGGAAGGCCTCAGCCGCCACGATACCGCGTTAAAAAAGTTCTCCCAGGGACCCTTCCAGTTCCAGTAGTCGCCGCTTGATACCCAACCCACCGGCAAAGCCGGTCAGGGAACCGTTGCTGCCGATGACCCGGTGGCAGGGGACGACGATGGGCAGCGGATTGCGCCCGTTGGCGGCGCCGACCGCCCGCACCGCGGTCGGGCGATCGATGGCCCTGGCGATATCGGCATAGCTGCGCAACTCGCCCCAGGGTATGGCTGCGAGGGCGTCCCAGACCTGGCGCTGGAACGCGGTGCCGGCCGCCGCCAGCGGCAGCGCGAACTGCCTGCG
>CAYTDW010000650.1:0-2380 GCA_964436585.1 uncultured Halioglobus sp.
CGCACTGGGGCTGGCACTCCTGGGAGTTCGGGTTGTGTTGCAGGCAGTTGTCGAGGCAGTCGTCATGCTCCCGGCAACCCTTGTGGGTGCCACAGGTGAAGGCTTCAACCCGACGCAGTTGCGCCGCTCCCATGCACTCGTAGGACACCTCCAGCTTACAGCTTTCCGGGCAGCCGCCACCGCAGGCGCCGCGGCACTGGTTGGCGCCGAGGCCGACGTCAGGCCCGAACACGTTGCGCACGGTGGCGCCGCGTTCCGCGGCCGAATGGGAGGCGAGCGGATTCAGCGCCAGCACCAGAAAAATCAGCCATCGGATGGGGGATACTGCGAGATACTGCTTGTTCATGGCACGGTCCTCGATGTCAAGACAGTAGTGGTGTGCGCCACAGGCAGGCATGCCTCCACCGGGGTTGAGCGTACGCCCAGGCTAGGGATTTCGGCATGCTTCAACATCGCTTGGTGACAGCCCCAGGTCTTTCGCCGCTCCCTCGAGATCCGTCACAGTGGCGTCCACCGAGTAGATATCACTGGTGGTAGTGGAAATCTGGCCCGCCACTTCCGGCGCGCCAAACTGGGAACTCGTGCGGGAAATGGCGCTGAACAGCTTGCCAAACCCCTGCTTCATGGAATTGGCCTTGCGGGCGGCCTCCGCCTTCTCCTGCAGGCAGGCCTGCTGCCGTGCTTGCAGGGTCGCCTGATCCTGTGCCGGCGCCGTGTACGTCGGCGCCGCCATTGCAGATTGTGCGGTTCCGGCCGGAGCGTTCCGCTGCGTTATCGCCGCCTTGATGACCCCGGCGAGTTGCGGCGTAATCTCTCCTGTGGGCTCAAGGTTGTGTTCGGCCTGGAATTTCGACACGGCGATAATGGTCTGGGTACTCGCCTCACCGTTCGCCTGGCCAGGGTCGTAGCCCAGGGTGATCAGGTCTGTCTGCACGATCTGGGTTAGCTCATCACCCAAGGCCGGGTTTATTTGGCCACAAGCCAGGGCTGCCAACAGTGGGGCCGCTTTCCAAGTCATGATCATATCCTCGGGCGGAAGTTGGTTTTGAGAAAATAGTATAGACACCAAGGGCGAAAATGCAGCCTGACTCACCGCTGCAGCGCCGATCGCCGCACGCTACAAAGTGACTGCGAAATAGTTTGCGTTAGGTTGGCTTAACGCCCGGAGTCATTCAAGCAAACAGTCAGAATACGGTCCACCTCTGACACGCTCCAGGCCCGACAGGTCGCGGCGCGTCGCGACCGGCGTAAACCCGGCCTTTCGCAGCAGCGCTCGCACCGCCTCACCCTGGCGGGAACCGTGCTCAAGCAGCAACCAGCCGCCCGGGTGCAGGTGAGCGGCGGCCCCGGCGATGAGTTGCGCCAGGTCCGCCAGGCCCGCATCCGCTGCAACCAGTGCCCCGCGCGGCTCAAAGCGCAGGTCGCCCTGCTGCAGGTGGTAGTCGCCGGCATCGATGTAGGGCGGGTTCGATACCAGCAGATGGAAGCGCTGCCCGGCAACCGCCTGGTACCAGTCGGACCGGCTGAAACCAACCCGTTCCAGCGCCAGCATCGCAGCGTTGAGCCTGGCGACGCCCAGCGCGTCCTCACTGGAGTCCACGCCCCGCAGCTGCCAGCCGGGCCGCTCTCGCGCCAGGGCCAGGGCGATGGCGCCGGTGCCGGTGCCGAGGTCCAGCACCCGGGCTTGCGGGGGCAGGTCGAGTTCCAGCGCCCAGCTCACCAGGGTTTCCGTTTCCGGTCGGGGGATAAGCGTGTGCTGGTTGACCCGAAGCGGCAGGGACCAGAATTCCCGCTGCCCCACCAGGTAGGCGACCGGCTGGCCGTCCCTGCGCCGGGCCAGCAACTGGCGGTAACGGTCGGCCTCGTGTTCCGGCACCTCGCGCTGCGGCCAGGTATAGAGCCAGCTGCGAGGCTGGCCGAGGGCGTGACACAACAGAATCTCCGCGTCCCGCCTGGCGCTGTCTCCCGGCAGGTCGTCGCCGCCACGCAGGAGCTCCCGGACGGTCGCCATCAGCTGCCGGCCAGGGCCGCCAGCTGGTCTGCCTGGTACTCCTGGCGCAGGGGCCCCACGACCACGTCGAGATCGCCTTCGAGGATTTCCGACAACTTGTAGAGCGTCAGGTTGATGCGATGATCCGTCATCCTGCCCTGGGGAAAATTGTAAGTGCGGATGCGGTCGGAGCGATCCCCTGTGCCGACCAGGTTGCGCCGCTGCTCCGCCTGCTCCGCCGCCGCCTTGTCCTGGACACTGCTCAGGAGTTTGGCCTGCAGCAGCGACATGGCCCGGGACCGGTTTTTGTGCTGGGAGCGCTCGTCCTGGCACTCCACCACAATACCACTGGGAATGTGGGTAATGCGCACGGCCGAGTCGGTCTTGTTG
>CAYTDW010000651.1:0-2379 GCA_964436585.1 uncultured Halioglobus sp.
GCGGCCCCGGGAACCAGCACGGCGCCGATCAACAGGTCGGCGCTGGCCACATAGCGGTTCAGCGCTTCCCGGGTGGAGTAGATCGTGTTCAACATGCAGCCGAACTGGAAGTCCAGTTCCTTCAGGCGCTGCAGCGAGCGATCCAGCACGGTGACATGCGCCTCCATGCCCATGGCCATGCGCACCGCATTGGTACCCACTACGCCGCCGCCAATCACCACCACCCGGGCCGCTTCAACCCCCGGCACACCGCCCAGCAGGATGCCCGAGCCACCCTGTTCCTTCTCCAGGCAATGGGCGCCGGCCTGGATCGCCATGCGCCCCGCCACCTCGCTCATGGGCGACAGCAGCGGCAGGGTATTGTTGGGGCCGGTAACCGTCTCGTAGGCGATGGCGATACAGCCTGAATCCAGCAGCGCCCTGGTCTGGTCCGGGTCGGGCGCCAGGTGCAGGTAGGTAAACAGCACCTGCCCCTCCCGCAGCATTTTGCACTCTGCAGGCTGGGGCTCCTTGACCTTCACCACCATCTCGGCCCGCTCGAACACCTCGGCGGCGGTCGCCACCACCTCCGCCCCGGCCGCCCGGTACAGGTCATCGCTCAGGCCAATACCACCACCCGCGCCGCTCTGGACCAGGACCTGGTGGCCGTGATGAACCAGCTCAAGCACGCTGCCGGTGGTCAGGCCCACGCGGTATTCCTGGGTTTTTATTTCCTTGGGTACGCCTAGCAACATTGGAACATCCTCCGCGAGGGTTTTTTTAGGGATCAGCCGACGTCAGTACAGGGTTTGAGGCGGCTAGAGCCAGCGCCGCACCCGCGCGCAATAGTCCGGGTATTCTTGCGGGAACAGGTCGCGCAGCATCTGCTCTTCCGGCCGGATAAAACGCGCCTCCACGATAGCGGCGACCAGCAGCGGCACCGCCAGCGCAGATACCGCACCGACCGTCAGCGCGCAGCCCAGCAGCACCGCAAACATACCGAGGTACATCGGGTTGCGGGTGTAGCGGTAAACGCCGCTGGTAACCAACCTGGTCACGTTCCGAAACGGGATGACATCTGTGCCCGCCCGCAGGAACAGGCCATTGGCGAGCACCAGCAACAGCAGGCCGACCACAATGATCACCCCGCCGGCGACCTGGGCGGCCAGGCTGGTAAATTGGGCGATGGGGTAATACTCATCGAGCATAAAAATGGCGATAAGTCCCAGCAACAGCCAGACGGGGGGATAGACAACACGCTTGACCATATTTGCGGTCTCCATTGGCTGGCTCAGGGGTTTGCAAGATGATAACTGGCCGGCTCCAGCGCCCCGATGGCGTAGGCAATTCCGATTCCCAGCAGGAATGCCCCGGTCAGCTTGGCGCGGTCGTGGCTGTGGAAATGCACTTCCGGCAGGAGATCGCTGAGGGCGATACAAATGAAGGCCCCGGCGGAAAACGCCAGCGCCGCCGCCACCACGTAATCCCCGTTATTCCCGAGGTGATCCACCCCGAAATAAAACAGCAGGGCACCCAACGGGCACATCAGGGCAAACAACAGGTTGTTGGCAGTTCGCGCCCGCGCGTCCCAGCCCCCGGCAGCCATCACGGTGGTGATGGACATGGCATCCAGCGGCTTGTGCAGCAGTATCGCCAGAAATACACCGAGCCCAACCACGCCAGCAGCCCCGTCTGCGATCTCGGCCTGCATAACCGCCCCCAGGGCGATTCCGTCAATCACCGTGTGCAGACCCAGGCCCAGGGCTATGCCGAGCCAGCTGACCCTGCTCGCCACAGCCGGTGGGCTATAGCCGTGAGCATGGTCATGGTGGTGGTCGTGGTGGTCCTCCTCCTCGTGGCTGAAGTCATGCTGGTGAAAATGGAACATTCGCAGCAACAGCAACATCGTGATGAGCCCGAACATCAGCCAGCGCACCGATATATCCGCCGCAGCCGGTCCGGGCATCATGGCCACACTGTGCGGCAGCAGGTGGTAGAACGCCACCCCCAGCATCAGGCCTGACACCAGGCTCATCGCCACCTGGGTGCGGGTATGGGTCATCCTGACCCAGTTCGGCAGTTGTCCTCCCGCCATCGAGAAACCTGCGATGGCGGCACAGTAGAGAACCAGAAGTAAGGTCGGTGAGCCTGTCATGAGCCTTTCTTGTTATGCCTGGCGAGGGGCGGCGATTATCCCACAGTCATACGGTCTTGTAATTCATACCCGGCCTGCGTGGGTCCAGCGACAGGCATTGACACTGAAACTAATGGCCAATAGTTTGGCGGGAGTTTATCAGGAGCATGCCATGTCCATCTACGAACCGATTGCCTCCAGCGACGCCCGACGCCACCTGCAACTGCGCAGCCCGGTCACCCTGGAGCCCACCGGCGAACTGGTGT
>CAYTDW010000652.1:0-2379 GCA_964436585.1 uncultured Halioglobus sp.
CCACTACATCGGCTATCTCATGGAAAAGCGCTTTCCCATGAACTGGGCATTCGAGGGGACCCGCTCGCGCATGGGAAAACTGATGCCCCCGCGCTACGGGCTGCTGAAATACGTACTGGAGGCCTGCCACGCCACGGACGCCCGCAATATCCACATCATTCCCATTTCCATCAGCTACGACCTGATCCGGGACGTCGAGGAGTACGCCACCGAACAGACCGGCCGCGGCAAGGGCGCCGAGTCGCTGCGCTGGTTTATCGGCTATATCCGCAGCCTGGCCCGGCCCATGGGCAAGGTCTACATGGACATCGGCGAACCGGTGGTGCTGGCCAGGGCGCCGCACCCCGATGACAAGCTGGCACTGTCGAAAATTGCTTTCGAGGTGGCGGTGGAGGCCAACAACGTCACCCCGATCACGGTTCCCTCACTGGTGACCATGAGCCTGCTGGGCGCGGCCCCAAGGGCGCTGACCGAGGCCGAGGTGGTGCGTGACATGGACGTCCTGCTGGCCTGGGCCTCGGCCCGCAAGCTGCGGATTTCCGCCGACTTCGACCCGGCCTACGCCCGCCAGATGGAAAGCCTGCTGGGCATCATGATCGACGAGGGGATGGTGACACGCTATGACGAGGGGCCGGATGTCGTGTATGCGATCGAGCAGGAGCAGCACGCGGTGGCCAGCTACTACCGCAATACGATCATTCACTTTTTTGTCAACAAGGCCATCATCGAGCTGGCGCTGCTGAAAACCAGCGAGACCGAAGGCGCCGCCGCGCCGGAGATTTTCTGGGCCGAGGTGGACAGGCTGCGCGACCTGTTCAAGTTCGAGTTCTTCTACGCCCCGACCGAGGAATTCCACCAGCAGATTCGCGCTGAACTTGCCCGCTATGCGCCAAACTGGGAAGCCCTGCTGCAGCAGGGCGCCCCGGGCTTCCTGCAGCTGCAGAACAATATGCTGCTGCTGGTGTCCCATGTCACCCTGCTGACCTACGCCGAAGCCTATTCGGTAGTGGCCGATCTGCTGGCCAGGATGGAAGCAGCTGAATCACTGACCGAGGAGCAGTGTGTGGCACAGGCGTTGATGTTGGGGCGCCAGGCCTACCTGCAGCGGCGCATCAGCAGCCCCGCCTCGATAGGCAAGCTCCTGTTCAAGAATGGCTTCAAAATGGCAGAACATCGCAAACTCACGGCCGCTGGTGACGAGCGCGTCGCCAGCGGGCGCAAGGCGCTGGCCCAGGAACTGCGGGATGTACTGCGCCGGCTGGAACTGATTCGCGCGCTGGGTGTGGCCACCCGCGGCATTGCAGTGGAGAAACAATAATGACAAACCTGAAAGTCGGCCTGCTGGGCGGCGGTTCCTGGGGTACCACGGTGGCATCCCTGTTGACGCGCAACGTACCGGTCAAGCTATGGGCCCGCAACCCGGCCACGGTGGAGGAAATCAACACCCGCCACACCAATAGCACCTACCTGCCGGGCGCCACCCTGCCGGACAAGCTCGTAGCCACCAATGATATCGGCGAGGCCGTCCGCGGCGCCGACGTCGTGGTAATGGGGATTCCCTCGCAGAATTTCCGCAGCGTGCTGCTGGAAGTGAAGCAGCATATCCGCGCCTGGGTACCGGTGGTCAGCCTGACCAAAGGGCTGGAGCTGGATACCAGTATGCGCATGACCGAGATCATCACCGAGGTGCTGCCGGGTCACCCGGTCGGCGTGCTGACCGGCCCCAACCTGGCGCGGGAGATCATGGCCGGGCAGGCGGCCGCCAGTGTCATCGCCATGGAGGACGACATCATCGTGCGGGCGCTGCAGTCGATCTTCAAGAGCGGACTGTTCCGCGTGTATACCAACAACGATGTGATCGGCTGCGAGCTCGGCGGCGTGCTCAAGAATATCATCGCCATCGCAGTCGGCATGGGCGATGGCCAGGGCGCCGGCGACAACACCCGCTCCGCCCTCATTACCCGCGGCCTGGCCGAGGTTACCCGCCTGGGCGTTGCCATGGGCGGGCGGGCGGAAACGTTTGCCGGCCTTGCGGGCATGGGCGATATGATCGCAACCTGCACCAGCCCCCAAAGCCGCAACCGCTACGTGGGCGTAGAGCTGGGCAAGGGCCGCAACATGCAGGAGATCGTCGGTGAGATGTTCATGGTCGCGGAGGGCGCCAAGAGCGCACCGGCGGTAATGGCCCTGGCTAAAAAATACGGCGTTGAAATGCCGATCGCCAGCGATGTGTACCGCGTGTTGTCAGGTGACGCCACCGCCAGCCGGGCCTTTCGTGGGCTGTTGCGGGTGTCAGCGGGCGCCGAGTGCGAACCGGGCTAGGGGCAATGGCACTTAGTTAAGCACATAGCAGATGACCGTAGTTCTGTATTTGGCGAC
>CAYTDW010000653.1:0-2377 GCA_964436585.1 uncultured Halioglobus sp.
AGCGGCGGTAGGAGTCGTAGGCGAAGCGGGCGTTGCCGGTTTTTAACGCCAGGCCCTCGGTGATCTCATCGTTGAGCCCGAGGTTGAGGATGGTGTCCATCATGCCGGGCATGGAGACCGGCGCGCCGGAGCGCACCGAGAACAGCAGGGGGTTCTCGGGGTCGCCGAAGCGCGCCCCCATTTTTTTCTCGACGATATCGAGGGCGACCCGGTATTCCTGTTCCAGCAGCGCCGGCAGTCGGTTGCCGGCCCTGAAGTACTCGCGGCAGGTGCTGGTGGTGATGATGAAGCCGTAGGGTACGGGAAGACCCAGGTTGGTCATCTCGCACAGGTTGGCCCCCTTGCCGCCGAGCAACTCCCGGTCGTCCTTGCTGCCCTCATTGAACAGGTATACGCGTTTGGCCATGAAATTCCCCCGGTCTGCGTTATTGTCGTTGCGAGTTTCTGCGGATTATAGCGGCACTGCGCGGGCGCAGGGCACAGTGTATTCATCTACCCGCGGGTGGCGAGGATATCTCCCAGGCGTTCCACTTCCGCCAGCTCGGCGGTCGCCGGCACCAGGAATACTTCCTCGCAGCCCGCGGCCTCGGCGTTGTCGATCGCGGCCCTGACCGCATCGGTGCTGCTGCGATGGACCAGGTCGGCCATCATTCTGGCGATTTCCGGCCCCGCAATGGCCAGGTACTGGTAAACATAGTCGTAGAGCTTGCGCTGGCCGTCGTCCGCGAGCGTGTACCAGAACCCACCGAGCCGGTAGGGTCTGGCGGGGCGTTCGGCCCGCGCCCAGGCGGCGTCAAACAGGGCGAAGGCGCGCTCGAGTTCCGCCTGCTCACCGTTGGGCGACCAGGCGTAGAGGCCGTCCGCCCATTTGCTGCAGCGCTCGATACTCTGCGGCCCCATGGCCCCCGCAAGGAGTTTCGGTCCACCGGCGTTGACGGGGCTTGGCCCGATAGGGCCGGCGCCGGCTACCCGCTCCTGCCCCTGCCATACCCGGCGCATCTCCTCCACCTGGCAATCCATACGGCCATAGCGCCCCTTGTACTGGGCGCCCACCGCGATGTAATCCTGCTCCCGGCCGCCGTAGCCCAGGGACACCTTGCGCACCCGTCCGCCCGAGAGGACATCCAGGCTGGCGATCTCCTTGGCCACCCGGGTGGCACTGTGCATCGGCAGCACATACAGCGTCGGGGAAATCTCGACCCGGGTAGTCGCCATGGCGGCAGCCGCCAACACCATCCGCATATCCATCGCAGGGCCGTGTATCCGCTCGCCACAGCAGACACTGTGGAAAGGACCTGCATCGACAGCCTTGAACCAGGCCTGGTAATCCTCGCGGCTCAGGCCGGCTTTCATGTAGGGCAGGCAAATGCCAATTTTCATCCGGCTGTTCCTCCAATCGGAAAAGTGCCCTATGGTAGCCGATATGAAAATAGATGGCCCGTTCTACGCGCAATTGGGTGCCGCCGCCGCAGAGGCCGCGCGGCTTGCCGCCATTGGTTACGATGGCGTGTATACCCTGGAGGGCAGCTGGGATCCTTTCCTGCCCCTGGCACTGGCCAGCGAGCACGCGCCGCATCTGGATATCGCCACCGGCATCGCGGTGGCCTTCGCCCGCAATCCCATGCACATGGCCTACCAGGCCTGGGACCTGCAGACCTTCAGCCGGGGGCGTTTCCTGCTCGGCATCGGCTCCCAGGTCAAAGCCCATATCGAGAAACGTTTCGGCGTGCCGTTCGATAAGCCCGCGGCGCGCATGCGCGAGTATATCCTGGCCCTGAAGGCCATCTTCGCCTGCTGGCAGGAGGGCGCGAGCCTGGATTTCCAGGGCCAGTACTTTCGCCATACCCTGATGACGCCGATGTTCAATCCCGGCCCGAATGCCTTCGGCCCGCCGCCCATACTGCTGGGCGCCCTCGGCCCCCTGATGACCGAAGTGGCGGGGGAGGTGGCCGACGGACTCATCGTCCACCCCTTCAGCAACCTGCCTTTCCTCACCGGGGCCGCCCTGCCCGCCGTCCATCGCGGCCTGGCGAAAGCCGGCCGCGGCCGCGAGGATTTCACCCTGCAGATCAACGCCATCGTCATCACCGGCGAGACCACCGAGGCGCGGGCGGCTGCCACCGAGAGCGTGCGCGGCCTGCTGGGGTTTTACGCCTCCACCCCGGCCTACCGGCCGCCGATGGAGGCGGTCGGCTACGGCGAGCCCCAGCCGGAACTGAACCGCCTGTCGAAAGAGGGTCGCTGGCAGGAACTGGGCGCCCATATCGACGAGGCCTTCCTCGAAGCCTTCACCACCCGCGGCGAGCCGGGGGAGATCGCCGGGAAGCTGCGCGAAAAATACGGCGCCCACGCCGACCGGCTGGCAATTTATGCACCC
>CAYTDW010000654.1:0-2373 GCA_964436585.1 uncultured Halioglobus sp.
GGGTAACATAATTGCAGACGCCGAGTTGCGCAGGGATAGCCTGGAAGATGCGGGCCGGCGCGAGGCCCGGCGCCTGGTGGACGCCGCTAACGCTGAAGCGGAACAGCTATTGCACGCATTTCTCGGCTCTCTTGCCGACATATTCAAGCGCCGGGCCTCGGATTTTCTTGCAACACTGGCGCAGCGTAGTTTTTCCGGCGAGCGCAGCGCCGACACCCTGCGCGATGTCCTGGCCATCCTCGAAGGCGGCAACAGTGAGCAAGGCCAGAAGCTGAAGCGATTGCGCACCTGGCTGGATCGCGCCGACCCGCAGACGTTTCTGGAAGCGCTGCTGATCCTGGCCATCGTGTTCTATTCCGATGGCGAGGGCTTTGCCCGGTTTCAGATCGACGCCGACCTGCAGGGGCGGCTCGCAAGGATCATAGCCGACCCCGAGCTCGAACCGGGGATCGGGTTTGAGTTTCGCAAGGGTATAACGGGCTTCAGGATTTCGCGACAAACCAGCCGCGAAGTGGAGGTTTCGGAGGAAAGCCTCAAGCACATGGCCGTGATATGGGCGGGGGATGAGTTTCGCGATGTGCTGCTGGGGTTGCTTGCAAAGGAAAACTTGCCGGGGGCCGCGCGGGATGTCTGACCTGTCCTATCTGCTGGCGCGGCTGCCGAGGCTCTACCCGGATTGCGAGCATCGACCGCTGGCGGTCTACGAGTTCCTGGGGCTGATCCCGAATCAGCAACACCGCAGCTGGTGTGAAGCCGTTCTCGACTGGTTGCGCATTGCCAATCAGGAGGCGCGCTCGCTGCAGCTGCCACTGCCCTATCCCGATGCCGGCGAACTGCGTCCTGGGCAGGACGTTTCAGTAAACCCCTGGCGAGTCTATTACGGCTGCCTCACCCAACTGGGCTCTCCACCATTGCTGCAGCGCTGGGCCAGGGAAGATGCGGCCAGTATCGTACACCGCGCCAACTATCGAGGTGCCGAGTCGACCCTGGTCCGGCGCCAGACGCCGCGGCCCGAGGTCGCCACCCTTATCGAAACCACGGCCGCCACCCTGGAGCAGGCCAGGCAACAGGATCGAGCACTGCTCGCCCTGCGCTTCGCCCGGCTGGACCAGTTCCTCTACGCCAACACCGCCGATGCCCCGGAGCGACTGTATGCTTACGCCATTCGCCTGTTGCTGCTGACACGCCTGGGCCTGCCGCTGGAGGCAGCCGATGCAGCCTGAACCCGCCGCAAGGATAATCAGCGCCAACACCGCGGGCATCGCCGAGATCCGCCTCGCGCCCATGCAGGCGCCGGCAGTCTACGAAATGGTGCGCTTTCCCGTCGATATAAGCGGGCGGCTGATCGAATTACTGGGGGAAATCACCGAGATCGATGGCGATACTGCTGTCGTCCAGTTATACGAGGGGGCTGAGGCGCTGTCGGTAGGGGGGCTTGCCCTGCCTACCGGTGAACCGTCCATCTGCCAGGTTGCGCCCGGAATGCCCGGCATCCGCATGTCCGGTGTGGGTTCTTCACTGGACAGCATGCCCGGACAACATATACCCCGCGGCGAACACTTCTCCCCCCTGGCGGACCTGCGTGCCGGCTTCGAGGCCAGTGTGGCAGTCGGTGACCGCTTGCTTGCGGGTTCCCTGATCGGGCGGGCCCATGTGGGCGACCTGCACTATCGCATCAATGCGCCCCGCGATCGCTGGCAGCGCGATGGCCAGGTCGAGTGGCTGGCAGCGCCCGGGGAATACGGCGTGGGCGAGACCATCGCCATCATCCGCTATGCCAAGGACGAACTGCGCAAGGTCTCCATGATAAGCGAATACCCGGTGCGTCAACCGCGCCCGGTGTTACGTCGATTGCGCGCGATACGACCGCTATTCACCGGCAAGCGTGCAATCGACTCTTCCCTGGTGCTGCTGGAAGGGGGCAAGTTCATTGTTATCGGCGGCGCCGGAACGGGAAAAACCTGGTTTACCCAGGATATTGCCAAGTACAGCGAAGTCGACCTGGTGGTTTTGGTACTCTGCGGAGAGCGTTCCGGTGAGGCCACCTCGGTGATTATCAACTACCAGAAAATGGGTCTTATGGACCGCACCGTGGTGATCCTGAACACCAGTGCCCAGAGCGCCCAGGCACGCGGCCAGTCAGTGCGCTTCGGTGCGGCGGTGGCTGAGGGTCTGCGCGACATGGGCATGAATGTGCTGATGATCGTTGATTCACTGTCACGCCAGGGACAGGGCGACCGGGAGACAGCGGGCATGCTCGGCAAGATGCCGGGCAAACAGAGCTTCCCGGTCGATATGCCCTCTGTCATGGCTGCCACCTTCGAGCGCTGCGGTCGTGCCACCTGCCTGGGAGGCTTCGACGCATCGATTACC
>CAYTDW010000655.1:0-2372 GCA_964436585.1 uncultured Halioglobus sp.
TGCCTGACCTGTGCCACAGCATCTCGGGCATCTACCAGGATACGCTGAGCAAGCTCAAGTTCCGGATCAAGGTGAGCGGCAGCGCCCAGCACCTGCAGAACCCCAAGAATGCCGACATTATTCGCGCACTGTTACTGGCGGGAATTCGCTCGGCGTTCCTGTGGCGGCAGCTCGGGGGCCGCCGCTGGAAGCTGTTGCTGCAGCGCAGGCAACTGCTGCACACCTCGCAGCAACTGTCGCGCGGGCTTGGCGTGGTGTAAAATCCCTGCCTACGGTTTTTCGGAGCATCTGATGAAACTCTCAGCGCTGACTGCAGTGTCACCCATTGACAGCCGCTATGGCAGCAGGACAGAGTCGCTGCGCGAGGTGTTCAGTGAATTCGGACTGATCAAACGCCGCGTGCTGGTGGAAGTGCGATGGTTGCAGTGCCTGGCCGCGCACGAGGGCATTCCCGAGGTGCCGGGCCTGTCGAGGGCGGCCACCCGGACACTGAATAACATCGCGGAAAAATTCAGCGAAATTGACGCCCGTCGTATCAAGGATATCGAGGAGACCACCAACCACGACGTGAAAGCCGTGGAGTACTTTATCAAGGAGCGCTTCGACGGCAACAGCGAATTGAAAGCCATCGCAGAGTTTGTCCACTTCGCCTGCACTTCCGAGGATATCAACAACCTGGCCCATGCGCTGATGTTGCGCGACGGCCTGCACACAGTGCTGCTGCCGGTGATGCAGTCGATCGCGACGACACTGGCACAGCTTGCACATGACTCTGCGAGCGCTGCAATGCTCTCGCGCACCCACGGCCAGACGGCGAGCCCGACCACCATGGGCAAGGAGATAGCCAACGTGGTGGCGCGCCTGCGGCGCCAGCTGGCGCAACTGGAGCGCATCGAGTTCCTTGGCAAGATCAATGGCGCGGTGGGGAACTATAACGCCCACCTGGCAGCCTACCCCGAGGTGGACTGGCAGGCCAACGCCGAAGCATTCGTCACCTCCCTGGGCCTTGCCTGGAACCCCTACACCACCCAGATCGAACCCCATGATTACATGGCGGAATTGTTTGACGCCCTGGCCCGTTTCAACACCATCCTGCTGGATTTCAACCGGGACATGTGGGGCTATATCAGCCTGGGCTACTTCAAGCAGAAAACCGTAGCCGGCGAAGTGGGCTCCTCCACCATGCCCCACAAGGTAAACCCGATCGATTTTGAGAACTCCGAGGGCAACCTCGGCCTCGCCAATGCCATCCTGCAGCACATGGCCGCCAAGCTGCCGGTGAGTCGCTGGCAGCGCGACCTGACCGACAGCACCGTGCTCCGCAACATGGGCGTGGGCGCGGCCTACAGCCTTATTGCCTACGAGTCCGCGCTCAAGGGCATTGGCAAGCTTCAGCTTAATGCGGCGCGCCTGGCCGAGGACCTCGACAACAGCTGGGAAGTGCTCGCCGAACCGATCCAGACCGTCATGCGGCGCTACGGCATCGAAAAGCCCTACGAAAAGCTCAAGGAACTGACGCGGGGCCAGGCCATGAGCGCCCAGGTGATACACGATTTCGTCGCCCGCCTCGCGCTTCCCGAGGCGGCCCGCAGCGAGTTGCTCGCCCTGACACCGGCCGCCTATATCGGCAATGCCGTGGCGCAGGCCCGGTCGATAGAGTAGCCGCGATGTATGCCGCGGGGCTCAAATTCGACAGCAATGCTTTCCTCGCGGAGTACTGGCAACGCAAACCGCTGCTGATGCGCAACGCCATCAGTTCCTTTGCCAGCCCCCTGCCGGCGGACGAGCTGGCGGGCCTGGCGCTTGAAGAGGAGGTTGAATCGCGCATTATCGAGTACCAGGGGGGGCAATGGCGGCTCCTGCACGGCCCCTTCAGCGCCGAGGATTTCAAACGCGACAGTCCCTGGACACTGCTGGTGCAGGCTGTTGACCACTACGTCCCGGCCGTGGCGGAATTGCGCCAACTGGTGCATTTCCTGCCCAGCTGGCGCCTGGACGATGTCATGGTGAGCTATGCCGTGGACGGTGGCAGCGTTGGCCCTCATTACGACAATTACGATGTCTTCCTGCTCCAGGGCGAGGGCGAGCGCCACTGGCAGCTCGGCCAGTTCTGCAATTCCCGCTCGCCGTTGCTGCCCCACGACGAGTTGCGCATACTGGCCGACTTCGCCGGCACGGAAGACTACGTACTCGGGCCGGGAGATATGCTGTATGTGCCGCCGGGCATGGCCCACTGGGGGGTGGCCCGGGGCGAGTGCACTACATTCTCCATCGGTTTTCGAGCGCCGCGCATCAATGACATGGTATCGCGCTGGGCCGACAGCCTGCTGGAGCGGCTGGACCCTGAAACCTTCTACACTGATGGCGACATG
>CAYTDW010000656.1:0-2370 GCA_964436585.1 uncultured Halioglobus sp.
CAGCAGCAGGTGGCGCAGGGAGTCGTCGCGGCAATCTGGCCCGGGGTGGCAGGTGACGGTGTCGCCTGCGATTACGAAATCCGCCAGGTCGGGGAAGCGCAACAGGTAAGAGGGAACTGCACCCTCATAGCAGCGGCGCGCGCAGGACAGCACCAGTTCGCCGTCCTTCTCCCGCCAGGCGTGCAGCCAGTCGTAGCCGGCTTCGTTCACAGCGCCCCGGCCGAGCACCACCTGGATATCCGGCTCGCCCTGCGGCACTTCGGGTACGCCGGGCAGGGGGAAATCGCAGGCAACGGCACTATCGAACAGACGATACATCTAGCTGTACCGCTGGTCTTTGACGAACTGCGGCGTGCCGACGGGGTTGCGCGGGCCATCGAACACCATGGAGCAGTGAACTGTGATTCGGGAAAAACTCAAGCTGGCTGGCCGCTCCGCAGGCTGGAGCCATCAGGCCCCAGGTGATACAAGCGCTGCATTGTTGCGATTTCGGGGAAGATTGCAAACCCCCGAGAGACTGGGGATTGGTGTCAGGGGCGGCTTTTATGGGTCTGCCAGGCCATTCCATTTTCAGAATTACCGGAGCTCCCCCCTGCGGTGAGTTGGCGCACTCGCCCGAAATCAGTCAGTCGCGGGGTGGCGTAGCGGCGCCGCGCCGGGGCGCTGCCCAAGCCTTCCCCGGGCTGCATATTTTCAGTCGACGTTTTCACAATGAGTGACACTACTTTCTGCAATGGCTTCAGCTTGTGACAGCCTCGCCTGGTTAATGTTGAAGCCGGATTGCCCGCCTCGTTCTTCCAATAGCCCACCCTGCAGGCGCCGCATCATAAAACCTCGCATTTCGTCGGCCAACGGGCGAGCGGCGCTTTTGTGACTTGTTCCACAGAGAAACCTGCAGGGAGATGGGTGATGAAGGCTTTTGGGGATGGGCGCGGCGCTGTCCCCGGGGTGCTCGGGGCACGGGGCTGGGGTGGCCGCATTTGATATCTTTTTGAGTTTGGCGGTCTCTGGCGGGGAGGCTAATATACTGTACATATAAACAGTATTCAGGAGGCCGCCATGGGCCTGCCCGTTCCGGTTTCTAGCGCGTGTGCCCGCGACCCAGCACAGCTGGGGCGGGAGATCGCGCTGCTATCCGCGCAGATCAATGTGGCCAATTATCGGCTGTTGAAGCTTATCGCGGAGTTTGACGCACTGGGCGGCTGGCGCTGCGGCGGCGGCGGCGACAATGGGGTCAAATTGAATAAAATTGAACCCATCTGACCCCATTATTTCTCCACTGCGGCCCTCAACCATATCGCCCGGCTGGCGGGGCGTTATTGAAAGCTGTGTCGGCGGCGAAAGCGTGCTGCTGAAGCTGGAGAACGGCACCTGCTAAGGGTGGATCCGGTGCGCACCCGAATCCGGGCCCTGCACAGGGAAGTAACGCCTCAGGCCGCCGAGCGCAGCGTACGAAAGCCTTGACTGTCATAAAGCGAGAACAAGGCGAACACCCTCATCGACTTCCCTGAGCTTCGCAGGCTGGAGTCTGCCCACACGTTCACTGAGGAAGGTTTTGTCTAGTGTGACAATTTGAGACACGTTCACCACCGATTCACGGCCAAGGTTAACGCTGCGCTTCGATAGCAGGACATTGCCAGGAGCCAATGCGAGTTTGGTGTTTGAAGTAATGGCTGCCGCCACAAAAGTATTTATGCGACTTCGATTGAAATCATCAGACTGCAAAATGAGCACGGGCCGCCGGTAGCCCGGTTCGGAGCCGCTCGGCTCGGGGAGATTCGCCCACCAGATCTCCCCGCGTTTCACCTACCAGCTCTCCTTTGCCAAAAGCTGGCTCTGCATCTTGTAGAGCTGATCATCCAAATCGGAACTGGTGGAAGCATACACTTCGTTCAATTTTGAGGTTACATCCTCGGTCCGATGCCTCTCGATAAATTCATGGACGGCAGTAGCGTAAAGCTCGCTTCTGGACACGCCAAGTTTCCTGGCGGTGCGGTCTGCTGCTTCGAACACTTCGTCGGGTATTGAGATTGCTGTTTTCATACGCAGAGTATGACCATGGTTATACCTCGATGCAAGCCTCATGGCAGACGGATTACACGCTGCGTTAATGGCTTCAGGTGCCAGGGTCAATCGGCCATTTTCTACTGCGGGGCGATCACCGTTTGTGGTCATCGGTGGGGTGACCGCATTTGATAGATTGTAGAGTTTGGCGTGGTTGTGTGGTGTGGCTAGAATACTGTATGAATATACATATATAGGCGTTTGCCATGGGCCTGCCCGTTCCGGTTTCTGCCGTGTGTACCCGCGACCCCGCACAGCTGGGGCGGGAGATCGCGCTGCTATCCGCGCAGATCAATGTGGCCAATT
>CAYTDW010000657.1:0-2368 GCA_964436585.1 uncultured Halioglobus sp.
GACATCCGTCTGGATAAAGGGCACATAGTTTTCATTGTTTTCAGTGGGGAGGCTGCGGCCCTTGGCGCTGACGATGCCGGCGGCGACCGAGTAGTCGAGACCAAAGGGTGATCCAATCGCCAGCACCCATTCACCCACCTCGAGATCGTCGACCTCCGCCAGGGTCAGGGCGGGCAGGCCCGTGGCGTCAACCCGCAGCAGGGCCAGGTCCGAGCGGGGGTCGGTGCCTACTACCTCGGCGTCGAATTCACGGCGATCACTCAGGCGGACGAGGACGCTGTCTGCCCCCTCGACCACATGGTTGTTGGTGACGATATAACCGTCGGTGGAGATGATGAAGCCGGAACCCAGGCCCATTCTCTCCTGTTCTCCCGGAGGTGCGCCCCGGTGTTCAAAAAAACGGCGCAGGTACTCGGGCATTTGTTCCGGATCCGGCTGGCCCTGGACGTTTCCGGGGCCACTGTGCTGCACCAGGATTTTGACCACTGCCGGGGAGTTCTGCTGCACTATCTCCCGGAACTCGGGCAGCGTTGAAGCGGATACCGGGAGGGACATCACTACTGCGCAGGCCACCAACACCAGACTGCGCACACGACTCATTGCATTCATAACAAGGATCCAATCTACCAGTGGTTAAAGAAATTTCGAGGAAAACATTGCTGCCAAAAGGTCGCGCCAGGGCGTCAGAGCGCGTGCACCGGGAGAGTGGCGCGCGCCAGGACCCCCAGCAAAACGGGTTGCAGGGCGGGGTCGTCACGGTGACGCCGGGCGTGCCAACGGACCAGGGCAAAGCCCAGCAACAGGCCCGCCACAGCCCCGCCGACGGTTACCGGCTCCGCCGGTCCGGGCAATAGACCGGCCGCCGTCGCAGCGCCTGCCAGCATCAGCAATAAAGGCAACATATAGACCACCGCCGAGCCCTGCAGGATGACCTGCTCCGGAATTCCGATACGGACCTGGTCGTCGATCGCGCAGCGACCCGGACTGATGCTTCCAGCCAATACGCGCACGTAGCCCGTGCGGCCATCGGCTATTCGATTGAGCAGGCCATGGCCACAGCCCTTGTTCGCGGCACAACTGCCACAGGTGCTCTGGCGAATGGTCTCGACCCAGATGGCCTCCTGGTCCACGGCCACGACCCGGCCAGTTTCGATCAACATATCAACGCTGCTCCCTGATCGAATCGGCTACCATACGGGCGGTATTGAGTGGTACTTCCCCGATGACCGTGACCAGTACCGGAATACCGGACATGTGCATGCCGCGGGTGTAGGAGACGGTGCCGCCGCTGCGAACCACGCCCTCCCCCGGCCGGATATCCTCACTCAATATCTCCAGGAAAACAGAGAAAACCGCCAGTCCGTCCGTGTAGGTCCTGCGCTCGCCGACCGGCGTGGGTAGATCGGTGGCGGTAAAGCCGTCGGGCACCCAGTCTACCGACCAACCCGGACTGCCGCCCCCGGCGGCCAGGGTGCGGGGCTCGTTCTCCGGATGACGGGCCTTGTGTACCAGCCGGGGGCCACCCTCCTGCGCGGTCCCGGCGCCGTAGGTTATGCTGGCAAACTGTAACTTTTCAAGTATCTCGTCGCCGCGACCAAGCGTAAGGCTCTTCAGCAACAGACCGGTTTCGCTGTCCACTTCCATGATATAGCCGTAGCGGTACATATCCCGGGGCTCGATGCGTATCCGCATCGACTGCCGGCCGGCTACCAAGTCACCCTCGGCCAGGCTGAAGCGGTAATACTGCGCCACCCCGCAGTCGCCGGCCTGCAACCGCGCTCCCAGCCGCAACAGCTGGTGTCCCGGGTGAATACAATCCAGTGGATGGTCGACGCGCACCACCCCGGCCCCCTGCCCGGTCAATTCGGTGAGCCGCTCGGTGACAAGGCCTTCGGCGACGGAATGGGATACCGCCATCGCCTGCATTTCATCAGCGCGCTGAAGGGTGATCACGCCGTGGTAGCTCACCTCCTGCAGGCTCCTGGACATTTTCTCCAGCCAGGCCATGGCCTCCACGTTGGCAACAGGACAGGCCGCCGCGGTGACCGGGGCGGCCGTCGGCAGGGCTAAAACTGCCAGCACAACCAGGGCAACGCAGCGCCAGATATTTCCGCGGAGAAACCTCAAGCCGGGGTCACTCCTCGATACGCGGCACGCGGGCGAAAGACACCAGGCCGCTGGGTGAATTGAGCGCGGCATGTTCGGCGTGCTGCTGCGTATATCGATTCAGGCGCTGCCTTGCGAGCTCCTGGTAGGCGATCCGGGTTGCGGGCTGCAACACCGGTACACTCTGGGTACCGTAACTGGCTTGCACGGAGGTGGCGCCGAGGCTATTCACCAGCCCGACCGGGGAGGCACTGCTGGCGAC